>JAIRTN010000105.1 GCA_031254905.1 Coriobacteriales bacterium | reverse complement strand
TGCTCTCGCGGATGGGTGTGGTTTGTGCGTTTGGCATGGGGTGCGCTATGATGGAAGGACGTGTTGTGGTAGAAAGGTTCGACGGGGAGACAGAATGAAGGATTTTAGCACGGTACGCTTTAAAGGCACGTTCAGGAACTATCAGCAGAAGGTTCTCGACGAAGTAAAGACACATATCAAAGACACCAAGGTGCATATCGTGGCTGCGCCGGGCAGCGGCAAGACCGTGCTGGGGCTTGAGTTGATGTGTCGCTTGGGCAAGCCGGCGCTCGTGCTTTCGCCCACGATTGTCATCGCGCAGCAATGGGGCGACCGTTTTGAGGAGATGTTTCTTCCCGAGGGCGCTCAAACGCAGGACTACGTGTCCCAAAATCTCAGGAATCCCGCGCTGATAACCTCCATAACTTATCAGGCGCTCCACGCGGCCTATAGCCGACTGGTCTTGCGTCAGGAGATGTTTGAGTCTGACGAGGAGGGAGCGGCTGGGGGAGACGGGACGGGCGAAACGGAGGAAGATGCCGACCTTATCCCCATAAATGAACCCGTTATGGGCTCCACTGAAGCCGTCGGTTTTACCGCCGATGGCCCCGCCCAAGCTGCAGCTGCCCAAGCGCCCTCAGGCAGCCCCTCGGAAACGCAGACCTACGACTTTCGCGATTTTGCGCTCATAGATTTCATCCGTACCAGCGGAATTAAGACTATTTGTCTCGACGAGGCGCACCACCTCAGGCGCGAGTGGCAAAAGGCGCTGGAGGGTTTTATTCAGCAAATTGAGCACGAAGTTACTATTATTTCGCTTACCGCGACGCCCCCGTACGACAGCACGCCCGCTGAGTGGAACCGCTACATCGCGCTTTGCGGAGAAATCGACAGCGAGATTTTTGTTCCTGAACTTGTGGCGCAAAAGACCCTGTGCCCGCACCAGGATTACCTTTATTTCAATTTTCCCACCAATGAGGAACTGGGCGTCATGCGCGAGTATCAGGACAGGGTGCTGCAGTTTCTCGGCGAGTTGCGCGGCAGCACCATTCTTGGCGATGCGCTCGTCGGCGCGGGCCTGTACCGCAATAATTACCGCGAGGAGTGGCTCTACGAAAACGCGCAGGAGGTGCTTGCCCTTTTTGCTTTGTGCCAGCATACGAGTGTTATAGTACCCGAGGGGCCGCTGCGGCGCCTCACGATGGGAAGCCCCCTGCCGCCCGTCAACCCCTTGCTCATCGAGAATGCCCTTAATTTTGTTTTGGATAACGACGAGGCGTTTGGCGAGGCGACAGTCTCCCGTCTTGCGAGTTTGTGCCGCGCGCATCGCCTGCTCAGCAGGGGTAGGGCAATCATAGCCACGAACAGTCGGCTCAACCGCGCCCTCATTTCGTCGCTGGGCAAACTGGAGAGCATTTCCGCCATTGTGGGCAAGGAATACGCGCAGCTTGGAAGCGGGCTGCGCATGTTGGTGCTTACCGATTTTATCCGCAAAGATTACCTCAGCGTTGTTGGCAGCCAATCGCGCATCGACGCCATTGGGACGGTGCCGGTGTTTGAGACAGTGCGCCGCGCGCTGCCCGCCGAGGGGCGCATTGGGCTGCTTGCCGGTACGCTGGTCATTTGGCCCACCAGCCAACTCGACCGTCTGCAGCGGCTGGCCGCCGACGCGGGCGCGCAGCTTCGCGCGCAGCCTTTGGGCGAAACCGCGTACAGCACCGTGGAGGTTAGCGGCGGCAACCGCCTGAAGGTGGGCATCGTTACGGAGGCGTTTCAGCAGGGGGACGTGCAGGTGCTTGTGGGCACCAAGGCCCTGCTGGGCGAGGGCTGGGATTCGCCGTGCATCAACAGCCTCATCATGGCGAGCTTCATCGGCAGCTACGTGCTGTCGAACCAGATGCGCGGGCGGGCCATCAGAACCATGAAGGGCGTGCCGAATAAGACGGCAAACGTGTGGCACCTTGTGGCTGTTGAGCCGCCGGGTGCTGAGGCGGGCGTAACCGCAACCGCAACCGCCAGCGCCGTCTCAACCCCCGGCGCCGGCACCAGCGCCGCCGCCTCCAAAGACGCCGCCCTCTTTACAAAAGCCCTCGAGGACAACCAAGACTTCCGCACCCTCAAACGGCGCTTCGAGTGCTTCTTCGGCCCGGCCTACACGCAACGCGAAATCGCAAGCGGCATCGAACGCATCGACATCATCAAACCACCCTTCGACGCAAACGGCATCGCCGCCATCAACGCCGAAATGCTCCGCCGCGCCACCGACCGCGCGCGCATGGCCCGCGACTGGGAAACCTGCCTCGTGCGCAGCGGCTCCCCCGACGTATTCAGCGTCAGCACGGTGCCAAAGGCCGCCGTCCCCAAACCCTTCGTGTTCAAGAGCCTGCGTCGCTTCCTCATATCGGCAGGTGCCCTCGTATTCCTGCTCAACCTCTGGCAGGAGGTACTCATAAGAGGTATTGTGAGCCGAACAATATCTCCTCCCTTTGTACTCGCCCTTGCCGTGGCGTCAGTCTTGCTCATCGTTGCCTTTTTTGCGGCTCGGCAGGTTTTGCGTTTTCTCAACCCGACAAAAACCGTCGAGGCCTTTGCCCGAAGCGTCAGGGATTTGCTGTGCGAACTCGGTAAAATTACAACCCCCGGCACCGTCGTTAAGGTAAACGCTGATGAGCTGGGTCTGCGCATACGCTGCACGCTGGACAAGGCAACCATACGCGAGCAAAACCTGTTTACCCAAGCCATGAGCGAGTTGCTCGGCGCCATCGACAACCCCCGCTACCTGCTGATTAAGCGCAAATCTGTCAGAGCGCGGGAGCGGTGGGACTATCGTGAAAGCTACGCCTGTCCAGCGGTGGTTTCTTCGGCCAAGACTGCGGAACTTTTTATGAAGTATCTCAAGAAGCGCGGTCTTGCCTACCGCACCGTCTACACCCGCAACGCCGAGGGCTTCCGCATCCTCAACGCCTGCAGGAACAAATCCCGCGTCACGCGCAACGCCGAACCCACCCGCCGCTACCAACGCCTAGGCAAACAATAAAGGATTTGACAAGCTTTTCAACAAGTTTGTTACTTAAACTGGTCCCTTCACGGTCACTAATCGCAGTTTCCTATAAAATGGAAACAACGAGGGAGTGTTTGCCTAGTTTGCCTAGTTTGCCTACTTTGTTGCTTTTGCTACGCTGTCTACTCTGTCTACGCTGCCTACTCTACCTACGCTGGAAAGGATTTCCGTGGCTCAAGACTATAAAAACACGATGAACCTGCCGCAGACCGACTTCCCCATGCGGGCGGGCCTGCCGATAAACGAGCCAAAGCGCCTCGAAAAATGGGCGCGCCT
>JAIRTN010000092.1 GCA_031254905.1 Coriobacteriales bacterium | reverse complement strand
GAACCACTTGTGCGTGCCGAGAAACTCAAGGCCCGGCACCAGCCAAACCGCCGCCGCAATCGCCAATGCCGTTATGAGCCAGATGCCTAACACCTTCATGAAATTCCCTTTCGTGAGTGGGTGGCGAGTTTTGCGAGAGCGTCGGGGGAGAGGGCGTGCGTGAGCATGTCTGGATAGGAGATGCGTTGCGCGCGGTAGAGTTTGAGCAGGCTTGCGTCCATGCCGACCATCCCCTCCTCGGAACTGGTGTTGATGACGGCCGGAATCTGGTGCGTGCGTCCCTCGCGTATGAGATTGCGGACCGCGTGATTACAGTGCATTATCTCAAACGCGGGCACCACGCCGCCGGAAGTCAGGGGCAAAAGCTGCTGGGAAACCACGGACTGAAGCACCATCGAAAGCTGCATGCGCACCTGTGCCTGTTGCTCGGCTGAGAAGGAGTCCACGAGGCGGTCGACGGTGTTTGTCGCTCCAACGGTGTGGAGGGTTGAGAAAACCAAGTGGCCTGTCTCGGCCGCCGTAAGCGCGATGGAGATGGTCTCGGTATCGCGCAACTCGCCGATGAGTATGACATCGGGGCTTTGGCGCAGCGTGGCCCGGAGTGCGGTGGCGTAGGAGAGGGTATCGATGTTGACCTCGCGTTGGCTCACAAGGCTTTTTGAGTGGCGATGCAAAAACTCGATGGGATTTTCCAGCGTGATGATATGGGCGTTGCGCGTGTTGTTGATGCGGTCGATGATGGTCGCGAGCGTGGTTGTTTTTCCCGAGCCCGCAGGACCCGTGATAAGTACCATGCCGCGCCGCAACTCGGCAAGGTTGAGGACGGATGAAGGTATGGACATGGCCTCAGGGTCGGGCATGGAGAAGGAGACAACGCGGATGACGGCCGCGAGGGTGCCGCGTTGGCGATAGGTGTTGACGCGGAAGCGCGAAACGCTCGCGATGGAGAAGGAGAAGTCATCGTCGCCACGCTCAAGAAGATGGTCGAGCGAACGGTTCTCGGCAAGCGCGTATATCTGCTCGATAAGTTGCTGGGTATCATCGGGCAGGAGGATGCCCTCACCAAACTCATAGATGAGATTCCCCCGTTTATAGCTCAAAGGCTTGCCGGTGATGATGAAGATGTCCGCAACGCCTTCGCGAACCATGGTGGTGAGTAATTCTTTCGCGTCCATACTCTGCCTTTCCCGATGTCATTCTGTCAAAGTGAGTGCCTTATACCTTTGTTTCCTTTATGTTGGGCACAACAAGAGCGACGGGCGAGATGAGCGTGTTCATCGCTCCCGAGGCCCCGCTACGGTCTGCCATCTGAGTATAGTGATTTCGCCCTTGGTATCAAGTGCAAGTTCAACTTCGAGGTTGCGCCCCTCGTCAATGGAAAAGGACGAGGCAATCCTCAGACTGCCGTCGCCCGCCGTATCGACGCGGTAGCCGGCAGCGGCAAGGCTTCCCGCAAGGCCCGAGCCTGACGTAGCGCGGTAGTCGCTTACACGGGCGTCGAGTGAGGCCAGCCATTGCTCGGCCTCGGCATCGGCTACGTAGTAGGCCTGCGTTGAGGCGACAACTTTGTTTGAGAGCCGCAAATCGGCACGGGCCGAGACAAGCGCCAGCACTGAGAAGGTGGTGAGCAGCACCGCGACCATGATAGTCACCAGCGTCGAAAGACCGATGCCAACCGCCGAGCGGGATTTGCGATTCCTGCTCACAGGCCACCCCCTCCCCCAAGACGATAGCTACTGACCTTGTACTCAAAAAGCCGCTCTGAGCCTTCGTCAAGAATGATGTGCGCCTCTTTGACCGGTTGGGATTCATCGACGACACAGGTTAAGACGAAATGCGCCTCGTCTTTTGTGGTCGCAAAGAGGTCTTGGTCGTAGTACCAGACAACCGTGTCGCCTTCGCGCTGGGCTGCCGGTAAGGATGCCAGAGAGGCAACGTCGCCCGAGCCGGACTTAAACAACTCGGCGATTCCCTGAGCCTCTATCCCCAACTGCGAGAGAGCAGCGCTGCGCACACTCTCCAGATGCGCGCTCGCAAAAACCTGCAAACATATAATGGCGCAGACGGAGAAGATAACAAGATCCAAGACGAGTTCGAGGAACAGGGCGCGGGTGGTGGTCGGTTTGCGTGCGCTCATCTTTACGCCCCTCTCTGCCCGGAGCGAAGCAGCAAGGTGATGCTGCTCGTTTTTCCGTCAAGCATGCGGAAGGTGGCGTTGACGCGGCCCGTATTTGAACCGGGGCTCTCCAAGGTAAGCGCCTCCATGGGCATGACAGGCTGGCAGAGTTTGATGTCTATCGTGCTACCCGGCGCGAAAAGCCCCTCGTAAAGCATCTGGTCGCGCACAAAAAGCCAAGTTTCATAGTCGCGGCCGCTTTGCTTCTCGACGAGTACCAGCGCGTCAACTTCCCCGAGGCTTTCAACGCGAATGCAGCCTTCGATGTCGTTTTGCCTGATTTTCTCCACAACATATAAAACGCTGGTGCGCTGGTCGAAGTTTTCCTGCATGGTCATCGCCGTGTTGCGGTAGACATTGGCGCCAATGACACAGAGGAGCAGGGCGCAGGCCGCGTAGACGAAGAACAGCGAGACAACGATGACGAGGTCGAGGGAGTGTTTTCTCGGCTGCATCCCTACTCCCCTCCGCCACCGATGCCGAGGAAGCCCGCGATGTCGTCGAGGGGTGCCTCGGGCGAAATGGGGAAGACCCTGATTTGCGGGATGATGTTGTCGCCCAGCGATTCATAGTAGACCGCGTAGCGCGTGTCGTCGAGAGCCAAGGCATAGTTGGCCCTAAGGTACTCAAGGCCGCCAACCGTGGGCGGGAAGCTGCCCTCGATTGCGTAGCATTGGATGGCGCTGCGCCGTACGCTGTCGGCAACAAACTGCGCCTGTTTGTCCGTGACGGTAGTGCTGAGGCCGCCCGCGCCCCATATAACGGCAAAGCTGGCGAGCAGCGCAAACAGCAGGGTCCAGAGAACCCGCGAACTTATGACGCGGATAAGGGGCGGTCTTTGACTGCTATCACCCATGCCGTTCGCCTCCCTCACCTAAATCGTACTTAAAACGCCCAAGAGGGGCAGCATGACCGAGAGCAGGATGACGCCCACCAAGACGCACATGAGGCCGACAAGGGTTGGCTCGATGGCGCCGACGAGGCGGTCGAGGCGGCGCTCGGTGGCGACGGCGATGGAGGTGCCGACTTGGTCGAAGGCCTGCGCGTCGGAGCCGGTTTTGAAGCCGACCACGAGAAGGGACATTTCTTCGAGGGGGAATAATTTGCTTTCTTCAATAGCAGTTTGGAAGCCCATGCCTTGGCCCACCTTTGCGCGGATGGTGCGCACCCGCTCGCTCGCCTTTGCGTTCTCGATGAGCGGCTCGGCAAGTTGGAGCGCCGCGTCGGTGTCGAGGCCGCTTCGGAGCATGGTGGCCATGGCGAAGGCAAAGCGCTGTAGGGCGAGCTTGAAGGAGAGTTCGCTGGTGATGGGCGCGCGTTCGTACAGCGCGCTGAAGACGCGGCGGCCAGCCGGAAGGGCGCGCAGGATGAGCGCGATGATGACGATGGCGGCGAGCGCGGCGGAGAGGTAGAGGGCCGAGGAGCGCAGGGCTTGGCCGGCGGCGAGCAGGGCGCCGGCGACGCCGGTTAACTCGAAGCCCAGTTGGCTGAACACTTGGTCGAATACGGGCATGGCTTGCGTGAGCAGGATGATGACCACAACAAAGACCATCAGTATCATCGTTGAGGGGTAGACGAGGGCCGAGCGCAGGGCTTGGGCCAGTTCGTCACGCCGCTCATAGTACTCGTGGAGGCTGCGACAGGTGTCTTCCAGCCTGCCGGTTTCCTCCCCGATGCGCAGCAGGGAGAGCGCGTAGTCGGGAAGACGGCCGGCCTTCTCCAGCGAATCCGTCAGCGGCAGACCCATGAGCGAGAACTGATAGAGTTGCTCCAGCCACTTCTTTGTTGGCGCGTCGCTCGTGCTTTGCCGAAGGATGTCGAAGCCCTCCGCGGGCGTGAGACCCGAGTGATAGATGAGTTCCAGATTGGAAAAGAACAGGCCCAACTCTGCCGGGGAGAGTTCTTTTGCGGCTGGGTTGGCTGGGTTGGTGTTTTGTTCCTGTTTCGTCGAGGACATCTATCTTTCCCCTTTCGCCTGCGTCGAGCCGGTTTTTGCCGGCGTCCCATCAATATCCATCAACATCCGTCAGTACATCAGTATCCGTCAGTAGCCATAAACATTCGTCTGTATCCGTCAGTAGTAGAGTATCGGTTGGTAGTTCTTGCCATCGCCAATAATCTTGCTCACGTCGCCGGTCCCCTTGCCCGAGGAGTCAAAGGTTGGGTCCATCAGCACCCACGACCCGCCCGAAAACTGAATTTGCTTGCGAACCCAGCCCGTGTCGCTCGTATAAACCTCAATCCACGCGTGGTAGGCCTGCCCGCAGTAGCCCACGTCGAGCCTCGTCGGCAGGCGCTGCGCACGCATCATCGAGGCGGTAAGCGACGCAAAGTCGTAACAAATGCCCATCTGCGACGCAAGCATATCGCTGTTTGTGGGAATGTAGCCCGGCACAACCGAGTCGGCCTTGTCGTAATCATAGGAAAAATTCTGAACCACATACATATATATCTGGTCGACCGCCTCAACCTCGCTCGTGGCGTTTTCCGTCACCTGCTGGCTCAGTTGAACCGTCGCGTCGCCGGCGGAAAAATTAACAATCTGATTGGGATAAAGGAAGGGCGCAAACTCGTCGACAAGTTCCACGGCAACGTCTTGCGAGAGAAGCGCGGCGTATTGGTCGTCGTAAAGATTCTCGTAGATGCCGATGGTATAAATCCCGTTTCCGCGCGTGAGCGGAATGGTGATAAAGGCGTTGCCCGAGGTAATCGTGTACTGATATTGGTTGGAATCGGGCGAGTTTACCAGCACTTTTACCTTCGTGTTGCCAAGGTAGGAAACAGCGCAGACGTAACCGTTCGCCGCGTTGGAAAAGTCGAGAAGCGCCCCTTCAACAGCCGCGACCGCCGTGCCGGGCTGCTCGGCCACAAGAACCTGCGGGGTATTGTCGCGAGGATTGCCGGGATTTGCGCGCGCGGAACTGTCAGCTGACACCTCGCTGCTCATAGGCGCCCCTCCGCCTTGTATCAAAGAACACGAAGCAAGGAGCAAACAGACGAGGACTGCCGACGCCATGATAACGGCCTTCAATCTGCCGTGCGCTCCAGCGCTCACGCCTCTGACACCCCCTCGGAAACAGTGTCCGTCTATTATATGCCACCCCGCACCCCGGCAAGCCCACACGCGCAGGAAAATTGCCATCTGGAGTTACAAGTTGGAGACAGAATCGTTACCGTTTGTCTCAAGCCAGCTCTTTTTACGGTGAAGAAGTGCGGCACGCCCCTCCCTCACCCCTCTCCCGCCTCCACATTATCCTTGCGCTTGAACCGCCGTTATAGCCGCAACCCCAACGATGTCCGCGGCAGAGCAGCCGCGTGACAAATCGTTCACCGGTTTGGCAATACCTTGGGTGATGGGGCCAAACGCCTCTGCCTTTGCGAGACGTTGCGCGAGTTTGTAGGCGATGTTGCCGGAGTCGAGGTCGGGGAATACCAGTACGTTTGCCGTGCCCGCGATGGCGCTTCCCGGCGCCTTCGAGGCTCCCACCGAGGGCACGATTGCCGCGTCAAGCTGAAATTCCCCGTCAATCGCAAGTTCAGGCGCCTTCTCGCGGGCATACGCAACCGCCTCGCGCACCCGGTCAACCGAGGGGCTTTTGGCGCTGCCCCATGTGGAGTGCGAGAGGAAGGCCACCGAAGGTTCCGCTTCGAGCAGCGCCTTGAAGGAGGCCGCCGAGTTGATACCGATGTCGCAAAGTTCCTCGGCATTTGGGTGCTGGACAAGGCCACTGTCCGCGAAGATAAAGGCACCGTCGCGTCCGTAGGCACAGTCGGGTACCACGATGACGAAGAAGGCGGAGACAAGACGTGTTCCGGGTGCGGTTTTGAGGATTTGCAGGGCGGGCCGCAGTACGTCGCTTGTCGCGTGCGATGCTCCGGCAACCATGCCGTCCGCGTCGCCGGCGGCAACCATGAGTACGCCGTGATACAGCACGTCACCGGCGAGTTCAAAGGACTGCTCGGGCGTAAGCCCCTTTGCCTTGCGCAATTCATAGAGCCTGTCGGCATAGCGCTGGCGGTTGGGAGAGTTGAGCGGGTCGATGATTTCGATGCCGCTGAGGTCGCAGGTGCCGCCTGCCCCAGTCGCGCCCGAAGCCCCCGCCGCCCCAGCCGCGCCCGCCGCCTTCAACGCGTTTTCCACATCTGCCTCGCTCGCCAAGACAACAGGCCGCGCGATACCGAGGTCGCGTATCTGCACGGCTGCCTCCAGCGTGCGCAAATCCGCGCCTTCCGGCAAGACGATGGTTTTCAGGTCAGCGGAGGCCCGTTCTATAATTCTGTCAAGAAACCAACTCATGGTATATCCCTTCTCCCGAGGAGCCTTTTCCATCCACGTCCCGGTTGGCTCCTTCCGTTTCCTTTGAGGCCCCTCTATGATACGGCATGGCAACAAACCTTCTACCCTCAAAGTCCATCTGCGGTACAATACAGGGGTTTCAATAGTGAGTGGTAAGGCACCTTTTTCAAAATCATCAACTCTCTTGGCCGTGTGGGTTTAGCAAGGCAACGTCAAAGCGTCAGGCATTGGCAGAGTAGCGTGTACATGTATACCTGTGACTAGTACAGTCCCTAGATTTTTGGAGTTAACCGATGGACTTATCCACGATAGATGCATCGCGGCAAAACCTGTCACAAACACTTTCCAACCCTAGCCCCAATTCAGCCCAAGCCCCCACCCAATCCCTCCTCAGCGAACTTCTGCGCGCGGAGGACAAACTCATCACCTTCACCATTCCCTGCTACAACGCCGCCGCCTATATGGACCGCTGCGTAACAAGCATCCTCGGCGGCGCGCAAAACTCCCTTGAGCGCATCGAAATCCTCATCGTCAACGACGGCTCCAACGCCGACGACACCGCCGCCAAGGCCGACGCGTGGCAGGAGAAGCACCCCACCATCATCAGGGCCATCCACCAAGAAAACGGCGGCCACGGCGAGGCCGTCAACGCCGGGCTCAGGCAGGCAAAAGGCCGCTACTTCAAGGTTGTCGACGCCGATGATTGGCTCGACGAGGAAGCCTTAGCCCTTGTCCTCGTCCGCCTCAAATGGCTCGCGGTCTCCAACCTCGACCTCCTCATCACCAACTACGTCTACGAAAAACTCGACGAAGGCAAGCGCACCGCCATCCGCTACAACGGCGTACTGCCCGAGGGTCGCATCTTCGGCTGGAGCGAAGTCGGCACCTTCAAACCGCAGCAAAACCTCCTCATGCACGCGGTCATCTACCGCACCGAAATGCTCCGCAGCATCGGCCTTGAGCTGCCCAAACACCTGTTTTACGTCGACAACATCTTCGTCTACGTCCCACTCCCCGCCGTCAAAACCATCTTCTTCCTCGACCTCGACCTCTACCGTTACTACACGGGCCGCGAGGGTCAATCCGTCAACGAAACCACCATGGTAAGCCGCGTCGACCAACAACTCAGCGTCACGCGCATCATGATTGACGCCTTCCACCTTCGCGAAGACGCCATCGACGACCGCCTCCGCAAATACATGATTCACTACCTCACCATGATGATGACGGTCTGCAGCGTCCTGCTGCGCCTCTCCGACCTCCCCGACGCGGAGGAGCAACGCCGCGCAATCTGGACCTACCTCAAAGAAAAAGACCCCACCCTCTACCCAAAAATCCGCGGCGGCATACTCGGCCTCGCCTCAAACCTCCCCGGCAGAACCGGCCGCACTATCACACTATCAGGCTATCGTCTTGCCCAAAAAATATTCCGCTTCAATTAGGGACAAGGTCGAGCCAATCGCGGTTGGAGTGCGTCACCGGGCGAGAGGGAATACGGGGGCCCGTCCTTGTCCCTATAGTTTGAAAAGCAGCCCCCCCCCCATGCTATACTTTGGTGTTATTGAGGGAAGTGTGGGGGATGAGGCGACGGATGCTTTTATAGGAGGCAGCTGAATGGATGTGTTGATACTTGTCATCTTTATCATAGTGGTTGGCTCACTGTTGGCCATGGCCGTTGTTCTCCTGAATGGCAAAGGGGCGTTTCTGATTGCCGGGTACAACACCATGAGCGCGCGGGAAAAGGCTACCTATGACGAGAGGGCACTGTGCCGCTCAATGGGGAAGCTCATGCTGGCAGTCACCCTTGCCATAGCCCTTGTCTTTGTCGCGCTGCTCATTGACCAGTCGTGGCTGCTGTATAGCGGAATCGCGCTCTCCGTCGTGTTGCCCCTTGGCTATCTCGTATACGCGAATACGGGAAACCGTTTTCGCAGAGCGCCGGGAATTGAGGTTGCTGCTCTCCCTCAAAGCGGTGGCGCAAAGCCCTTGGCGAAGCGGGTGACGGCCATTGTTGCGACGGTGGCGACGGTGATAACCTGCCTCATGGTGGGAATAGGGCTTTATTTGGGCAGCAGAGAGCCTGTTGCGACGGTGCTTGAAGACGCCATCCAAATCGAGGCCATGTATGGGCTGACGATTGAGTTTGCGGAGATAGACGGGATAACCTTACTCGAGAGCCGCATGGATGATATGGATGCTGGTTCTCGGAGGAATGGCTATGCAGGGGGCGGGATATGGAAGGGGCATTTCCGCTCGGACACCCTTGGCGAGACCCTGCTTTTTGTTGACGCGAGAACCGCCCCCACGATTTGGATTGAGCGGCAGGGGCAAGAGGATGTGTACCTTAGTTTTCGCGATAGCGAGAAGACGCGAGAGCTGTATCAAGAACTGATGGCAACAGCTCGCTGGGGCAGCTAGGGCTTGCTAGGGCTTGGGGGGATGGTACAGGCGCAGGCGCACGAGACCGACACGACTACGGCACAGTTGGCGCGCCTGGTTACTAGTTCAAAAGCTGTAATGCCATGGTATAGCGTCAACCTGCTTCTGCGAGAGGGTCAACTACAGCCATGCTTTCATAGATAGTGAAGGGGTCGAGGTCCAAGCAATGCCGAGTATCTCCATCCCCTTGAATATCCCAAGCAACCGTGTCATTCATTACAGTGATTCGCGACGCAAATGTCTCAACATCTGCAAGAGGTTCGAATACGGAGCCAGAATAGATAAGGGGCTTTACATCGAAAAGACGTATGGACCCGTCGCTGAAATAAGCATAGACGGTAAAGTTATCGCCCGGAACAGCTTGTAGCACTTGCGGCCAATAATGGGTATTCTGTTGCGCCATATCTCCTCCAACCTTTTAACTCAGCGGTGCGATTTCATTGAGTGGCTTGTTTTCTTTGGCAAACTCCCAATTTTGCATTAACTCGTCTTGATGTAGTTCGCACCAAGCCAAAACCAATTTGAGTTGACGGCTCGGCAAAAAGCCACGAATAATCACCGAACGCTGTATATCTACTAAGGCCTTATAATTAGCATAATCAACATGGAAATGAGGCGGATTATGCTCATTCCAGTGCATCGTAATTTTGATACCAAAAAACAAACTGATTTCAGGCATTCAGGTTCCTTTCTTTGCCTACTTGCATTGTATCATCGTCACGAAGGCTTTGAGAGCCTAACTGCGGTGGGAGCGGCTGGTTATGGGGTGACGGATGTGAGGGGCAATGGCGCCGAGGCGTTTAGCCCGGCGCGTATATAGCCGCGGGCGGCGAAGCCGCCTCGTGTAGACGATGGTGGTGCGAGGCAACCGCGCGGCGGCTGCCTCGCGTACACGATGTACTAGATGGTGCTGAGGAGGCGGGAGACGTCTTGGACTATCATCAACTCCTCGTTGGTGGGGATGACGATTATCTTTACGCGCGAGTCGTCGCTTGAGATGACGCGCTCAAAGCCGCGCAGCAGGTTCTTCTCTTGGTCGAGCAGAATGCCGACCGGTTCGAGCCCCGCGAATATCATGCGGCGCATGCGGTCGCAGTTCTCCCCTACCCCTGCCGTCAGGACGATGGCGTCAACGCCTGCCATCGCAAACACGTACTGGCCGATGTAGCGCTTCACGGAGTTGGAGTACATCTCATAGGCGAGCGTCGCGCGCTCGTGACCCGCTTCCGTCGCCGAGCGAATGTCGCGCAAATCATTCGACAGACCCGAAACGCCGAGCAGCCCTGAGTGGCGATTCATCATGTCCTCGACTTCATCGAGCGTCATGCCCAGCGCGTTTACAAGGTATACGACGATGGCAGGGTCGATGGAACCGCACCTCGTCCCCATCATAAGACCCTCAAGCGGGGTAAAGCCCATCGAAGTATCGACGGAGATGCCCCCGTCGATGGCCGTGACGGAGCAGCCGTTGCCCAGATGGCAGGTTATGAGTTTCAGTTCTTCGAGCGGGCGCTCGAGGATGGCAGCGGCGCGCTGGGAGATATAGCGGTGCGACGTGCCGTGGAAGCCGTATTTGCGAACGCGGTGCTTCTCGTACATCTCGTAAGGCAGCGGGTACATGTAGGCCTTGGGCGGGAGGGTCTGGTGGAAGGCGGTGTCGAAAACCGCGACCTGCAGCGCGTGAGGCATGAGTTCGCGACAGGCGGCGATGCCCATAAGAGAGGGAGGATTGTGGAGAGGGGCGAGGGGCGAACACTCGTCTATGCGCGCGATGACCTCATCGTCGATGATGACCGACTGGTTG
This sequence comes from Coriobacteriales bacterium, assembly GCA_031254905.1. Next base: position 9,328 of record JAIRTN010000092.1, on the reverse strand, counting down.
AAGTATTCGCCGCCGTGGACGACGCGATGACCTATCGCGACGATTTCCTCAAGGCTCTCCAAAACGCCTTGGCGGGAATCGAGGAGGGTGTCGAGAACGGTCTTGATGGCGTCGTAGTGGTTGTTGAGATAGACGCCGATGACCTTCTCATCATTATCAATCCCGTGACGGTGGAAAGAATCGCTGGAGCCGACCTTCTCACAAAGTCCCTTACTGACAAGTGTCTGCGTGTCTTTATCAACAAGCTGGTATTTGAGTGAGGATGAGCCAGCGTTGACCACTAAGATGTACATAGTAACCTCGTTTCTTCCTGTTTCCTGTTATCGACGCTTCCTGAGCCAGTTTGTCTAATCCGCCGGGCCCATGCGGATGGGCATGGTGGCTCCCCCGAGAACGTGTACGTGGAGGTGGTGGACGGTCTGCCTGCCGTCCTCGCCCGTGTTCGCGATGACGCGATAGCCGCTTTCGTCCACGCCTTTAAGACGGGCAATCGTGGCAACCGTTCCAAACAGCTTGCCGAGTATCTCCTCGGGCACATTATCGCCGATATGGGCGTAGTGCGCCTTGGGGATAATGAGGGTGTGAACCGGCAATTGGGGATTGATGTCCTCAAACGCGATGACGCAGTCGTCCTCGTACACGACGGTTGCCGGTATTTCGCGGGCGACGATTTTGCAGAACAGACAATCAGACATGGTGTTCCTCCTTTGGGAACGAGGCCGGTGGGCTGGGGCACTTGGGGGCCGGGGGCCCAGTGGGCCCAGTGCGCTCAGCGGACGGCTCGGCTCAGCAGACTCGACAGACTCGACAGGCTCGACAGACTCAACTCAGAATCGTATCTATGCTGTCGTCGCTTTCGAGTTCGACCTCGCCGAGAAGCATCGTCACCTTCTGTTGGGCCTCGGAGAGCCGACTTTGCAGCACGCGCAGCAACACGACACCCCTCTCATAGCGCTCAAGACTCTCCTCAAGTTCAAGCTGGTTGCCTTCAAGGAGACGGACGATGCCTTCTAGCTCCTCGGAAGCCTCCCTAAAGCTGAGATTTACCACCTCTGAGGAAGCGGCACTCTCACGAGGAGCAAAGAGGGTGGCTTCTGCGGGAGCAGCAGCCTGAGCAGTATCCGCAAAAGCCGCGGTGCCCGGATTTGGTTCTTCAGACATGGTATGCCTCCGTGTTCTTTCCGGCAAGACCTTCGAATCGTTTCTCGTTGACGCGTTTCCCGTTGACCGTGCAGTCGAGGGAGCCGTTGGCAAGACGTACAACGACGTGCTCGTCCAAGTCTACCGCATCAACGCTGTCGATGACATGCCCATTCCTATCATGGGTGATGGAATAGCCCCGCGCAAGTACCGCAAGCGGCGAGAGACTGTCGAGTTGAGCGGCGCCCAACTCTATCGCGGAGCAAAAGGGAGTAAGCAGGTTGGAGCCGAGCAGAATCATGCGCGTCGCCAACGCGTCAAGACGCTGCCAATCGCGCTGAAGTTTGGATGGGAGCGCGTGTCGCAGGCGCTGCGCGGCGCCCTCCAACTGCATCTCGGAGGCCCTGAATAGATGGGATGGCTCAGCGAACACAGGGCGCTCGCGCAGGCGGACAAAGGTGGCCTCGGCGTGCTGGATTGTCGAGCGCAATGAGTGCGTGAGCGCGCTCGCCATCCGCGCGATGTCTATGTTGAGTTCATCGATGGCGGGCGCGACGTGTTCGGCGGCGGCCGTCGGCGTTGACGCGCGGAAATCCGCGACCATGTCCGCGATGCTGTTGTCCGGCTCATGGCCGATGCCAGTGACGACGGGAATGGGAGAAGCGGCCACCTCCCGCGCGAGGCTTTCGTCGTTGAAGGGCATGAGGTCCTCGTAGGAACCTCCGCCGCGGACGAGCAAAATCACTTCGGCGCCGGATTCCTGAGCCGCCCGCAGGCCCCTGATGATGTGCCCGGCAGCGTCCGCACCCTCGACGGGAACACCCGCAACCAACACCTCCGCAAGCGGATAGCGGCGGCGCAGGGTTCGCAGCACGTCGTGGACGGCCTTGCCGCGCGGCGAGGTAACGAGGGCAATCTTTGCGGGGTATGGGGGCAGAGGGCGTTTGCGCTGGGGAGCCATGAGACCCTCGGCCTCAAGTTTCTTCGCCAACTGCGCGACCTTAAGCCTTAGCTCGCCTTCCCCGGCAAGACGCAGGGTTTTGATTTCGAAATTCATGCGCCCCTTCGCGGCGTAAACCGAAAACACGCCGGAGACTTCGACAAGCATGCCTTGCCGCAGTTCAACCCCAGTCCGCTGATAGACGTTGCGCCAGATAAGACAGGAGAGCGCGGAGGAGGCGTCGCTCAGCGTGAAATAGACGGCCTTGTAACCCGGCTTGTCAGAAAGTTCCGATATTTCCCCAACGATGGTTGCGCTGACCTGTTCAAGCGAGGCCTTAGCACGGGCGAGCGCCTGCGAAACGGAAAGGGGCTGGGCGGTCATCGAGTATCAGCGGCAGTATCAGCGGCGGGCATAGCCGAGCAGGTAGACGAGTTGCAGCACCGATACGAGCGCGGCAGCGACATAGGTCAAAGCGGCGGATGTGAGCACCGAACGCGCGCCGTTTGTCTCCCCATCAGGGAGAAAACCATAACCTTTGATATAGGCAAGGGCCCGGCTCGAGGCGTTGAACTCAACCGGAAGTGTCACCAACTGAAAGAGCAGGGTGGCCGCAAACAGCGCGATGGCCAGATAAATCACGTTTACCAGCCACAAGATGACGCCGATAAAAAGGACGAATATCCAGACGTTGCCCGCGATGTTGACCGCAGGAACGAGCGCCCCGCGCAGCCTTGCCGGGACGTAATTTTGCGCGTGCTGAACCGCGTGGCCGCACTCGTGGCAGGCGATTGCGGTTGCCGCGACGCCCGTGCCGCTGTAGACCCCCTCGGAGAGCGAAACGATGTTTGTCTTGGGGTTATAGTGGTCCGTCAACTCGCCGGGGACGCACTGAATGGCCACGTGCGCAAGCCCGTTTGCGTCGAGCATCCTGCGGGCGGCCTGCGCACCCGTCAGGCCGGATGAGATTGGTATGCGGCTCCATTTTTTATAGGTGTGCTTGATAAAAGCCTGCGTGCCGAACCCTAAAACGAGGGAAACAACGACCAGCAGCAAATACGACATAGTAAACCAACTCCCATCTCCCAAACAAGCAACTACGCGGCACTTCCCAAAAACGCGCCCGCTTTGAACCCTCCCAAAAGCGCAGCCGCCTCGACGTGCCTACACCTGCCATGGTAGACGATATTTCCCTCACTGTGAGGGAGAAATCTTAGCTTGTGACAAGAGCGTAACCTTGGCGGCTTCGGCCGTCCCGGCGGGGGTGGCTTCGGCGGGGGGCGCGGCAATTTCGGCTGCTTCGGCGGGGGGCGCGGGGGCGGCAGCTTCGGCCCCCTCGACAGCGGCGGCAACCCTAACAACCTTAAGGCCTTCGTCGACGAGAGACAACGAGAGGCGCCCGGCGAGAAGTTCCAATAGTTCATCGCCTAAAAGTTCGCGCCGCCAGCCCTGCAGTATCATCAAATCGTCGCGCTGGCCAGCGGCGAGGCGCACGAGTTCGTCGTGTGCCGCGAGAAAAGAACTTGCGATGTGCAACTCCCGGGAGCGCTGGTGGGTGACGGCGTTCATGAGGTGGAGGCGGGTGGTGATGCTCGCGTCTTTGGCGGGCGGGCGCTCCATGGTGGGCCACTCACTTGACGGACGCTCGCGGGCGGCCTTTACGATAGCGAGAACCTCGCGCGACCACGTAGCCCCGAGTTTTTCTTTGAGCCCACGAGTGGAGAAAAGCGCGTCGGTGCTGCGGGGTTCGCGGCGGGCTATCTCGACGAGAAGTTCGTCGGGAAGTATCCACTTGCGGGGGATGTTGCGTTTGCGCGCGGCCGCCTCCCGCCATATCGCCAAGTCTTGGATAACCGCAAGCTGACTGCCCTTGAGGCTTGCCGCCCCTTTGAGTTTGCGCCAGATGGTCTTTTCGTCGAAGCGGTATTTCTCCTCGTCCTCCATTGCGCGAAAATCGCCCTCGAGCCAACTGAGACGGCCCTTTTCCGTTAGTTCGGAAACAATTTTTTGATGAATCTCCGGGAGAAAACGGACGTCTTCGACGGCGTAGCTGAGTTGGGCGCGGGCCAAGGGGCGCTGGGACCAGTCGGAGAAGGACTCGCCTTTGCTGAGACTTATGCCGCAAAAATGTTTGACGAGGGCGATGAGGCTCAGTTGCTGGGGCAGCCCAAGGAGGAGAACCGCATGCTGCGTATCGAAGACCGGACGGACGACGACGCCGAAACTCTGATAGAGGATGGCGCGGTCTTGGTCGCCCGCGTGGAATATCTTTGTGACGCGCTCGTCGGTAAGCAGAGCGATGAGCGGTGTAAAATCCAGCGGGGCAAAGGGGTCGATGATGACCTCGTGCTTCTCGGTCGCAAGCTGGATGAGGCAAAGCTGGGGATAGTAAGTTCTCTCACGCAGAAACTCGGTGTCAATCGCCAGAATCTCCGCTCCCTCGCTTTTGGAGATGAACTCCTCAAGTGCCTCCTGTGTGTCGATATACCGGATAATCGCTTCGCCCAAACCTGTTACCTCACTTGACTTTGTTGGCTCCCCTGCGGTTACGGCCATACGATGGGGCACGGCCGGGGTTCTCGCGAAGCTAAAGAAGCGTGCGCGCGGCTAAACTTCGTGGGAAAACCCGGTGCCCTCGCGAAGCTAAAGGGAGCGTGAGCAACCAAGCTTCGTGGGGTGCAATGATTCAAGCATTGCTTCCTGAGGTATCATGGTATCACTATTCGCCCGCGGTGGTTTGCAACGCTGCCGCGCGAGTGAGAAAGTAGGGGGGATACGGGAGAGATTGACGCACAAAAAGGCGCGTTAGCCTCCCCATTAAAGAGTATTGTCGACATGAAGGTGTTTGGGGTATGAAGGTACTTGTGATTAGCAATTTGAGTTCGGGGCTGCGAACCGGCTCCATTTTTGAGTTTGTGCGCAAGCTGGCGCGGGACGGCGATGAGGTTATTATTCGTTGCACCGATGGGCAAACGCCCGTTGAGGCGCTGCTGGAGGGCGCCGAGAGTTGCGACCTTGTGGTTGCCAGCGGCGGGGACGGCACGATAGCGTCCGTTTGTTATACGCTGCGTTTTAGCGGCATTCCCATTTTGCCCTACCCCGCGGGCACGGGCAACCTGCTTGCGACGAACCTCGACCAGCCCGAGGAGCCTTACGCCTTGGTTGAGATGGCGAGGAGCCTGCGAACCCTTGATTTTGACCTCGGCGAGTTTACTTATGAGGTGGGGGTTGAGGGCTCGGGCGCGGGGGATGAGGTTGGGGATGGGGATGGCGCGATGCGGGCTGAGGGGCCGGGCGCGGGGGATGGCGCGATGGACTCGGGCGCGGGGCCGGGCGCGGGGGGTGAAGTGGCAACAAAGGGCTTCATCGTGATTGGCGGTGCCGGCTACGACGCGACCATTATGGAGAACGCGGAGCATAGCAAGGAGGCGCTCGGGCAGAGTGCCTACGTGCTGGCGGCCATCATGAACCCCAACCCGACAATCGCCCGGTTTACCATCACGCTTGACGATTGTGTTGTGGAGACTGACGGTATCGCCGTGCTGGTGCTCAACTTTGCGAAGATATACCCCGACATTTCTATTACGCACGAAAACGACGCCCGCGACGGCTTGCTTGAGATTGCGGTGGTAAAGCCGCATAACACCATGGAGTTGCTGCCCGCCTTTTTTGCGGCCTTCCTCGACAGGGAGGGGGGATTTCCCTATCGGACGGACGCGATTGAGACCTTTAAGTCGAAAACCGTGCGGGTCGAATCGCTGCCCGCACTCCACCTGCAGCACGACGGCGAGGCGCCGGGTTGCACGACCCCGTTTTCCGCGCGCATTTTGCCGAGGGCGACGCGGCTGGTTGTCACCGAGCAGGAGTACGAGCGGCACCCGGCTGAGTGACGCGGGGCTGGGACGCTGGGGCGCTACTCGCCGGCCTGAGCCTTTTGAGCGGCCTCCTGAGCCTCCTGAGCCTGACGTTTTTGCGCCTTCTTGACGCGGCCGTTGTAGAGCATCTGGACGCAGGTAATCAGCAGCGAGAAGAACATGGCGAAGTAGAGCATGAGGTCCATGACCTCGATTTCTGTCCCCTCGACAAGGATTTCGATGCCCAGCGATTCCAGCACAAGTTTCACGCCGACAACGGCGATGAAGGCAAGGGCGAGCGTCTTCATTTCGGGGTTCGCGTTGATGAATTCCGAGATTGGGTCCGCGAAGATAATCATGACGAAGACGGCGAGCATGACAGCAATTATCATAACGAGTATCTCGCCGCTCATGCCAAGCGCCGTGATAACCGAATCGAGCGAGAAAATCATGTCCATAAGCGCGATGGTGCCGATGGCGCGCGGCAGCGAAATCAGGTGTGCGTCGCGCGCTTCCGGGCTGCCATGCTCCCGCTCGATTGATTTGAGCGAGACCTTCTCCACAATTTCCGCAATGCCCTTGTAGACGAGGTAGGCGCCGCCGAGCAGCAAAATGAGGTCCTTGGCGTTGATTGCCGAATCGACGCCGGGTATGTTAAACGGCAGCGTAAAGAGCGTCACGGTGAGGTGTATCACCAAAAAGCCGAGGCTCAAAAGCATGACGCGCATGATGAGCGCGGCAACAAGACCAAAGCGGCGACCAAGGTGTTTTTTCTCCTCGGGCAACCGGTCGGTGGTTATTGCGATGAACACAAGATTGTCAATTCCGAGCACAAGTTCGAGAAAAATAAGCGTCAGGAGGCTCAGCCAACCCTCAGCAGTCGAGAACGGGGCTAAAAATTCCAATTAATATCGTCTCCACTCGTCGCTGATAATGATGACCATGATACGACATTGCGGGCGCGCGTGGGGCCTAATTTTTTCCGTGTTCCCGTTCCGTTGCGGATTTTGACCTTTGGCGGAGGTGATACCCTATCTCCCACGCAAGGCGGCAGCAGCCGATAGGCCTGTACAATGGTCGGGTCAACGTCAACTATCTCCCGCGCAAAGCGGCAGCAGCGCCTTGGCCGGCAGCAAACCCCGACGCCCATGCCCAGTGGAGGTTAAATCCACCACAAGGCCCATCGACATCCAAACACTCACCCGCGGCAAAAAGGCGCGGCAGCTCTCGCGCCTCAAGCGTTGTGGCATCGAAACCTTCAACCGCAAGGCCTCCGCGCGTAAGCTGTGCCTGCGCCGTATCCGGGCCATCGAGGAGGGCAAGGCGGTAGTCCTTTGCCGTATTTGCTAGTTTATCTAGCATTATGTTCTCCGATGGCTCGCTTCCCCGCATCCCCACACGCCTGAGGAGGGCTTGCGCAAGCCGGGTATGAAGCATGCCATCGAGAAACTCCGCGGCCGAAACACGGGGGTGAGAACGGGCGCGTGCGGTGAGGAGGGAGAGAAGCTCTCCTCTCTCAAACTCAGGAAAGAAATCGAGTGAGATTTCTTGACCCGGTTGGATGAAGCGGCTCAGGTTAAAGATGGCGATTCCGGAAATGCCGAAGCGCCTAAACAGGATTTCGCCGTGTTCCTCAGCAACAAGGCTCTCCCCTTTTAACAGGCGAGCGCAGCAGACGGCGCGAACTCCATCCAAACCTTTGACTGATGCCAAATCAGTTTTGAGGGGGCCCAGCACAGGCGTCGGCGAGAGTATCTGGCCCAGCTTGGGGGCGAGGTCGTTGAGTATATGAGGCAACGGCTCCACACCGCAGGTAAGGACGAGCGCCCGGCTCGAAAGCGGCCCAAGCGGCGTAGCCACCAGAAAGGTACCCTGCTCTGATAGCTGGACATGTTGCGCTTCCCGAGCGACTTGCACATCGATGCCCAGCCGCCCAAGTTCATTGAGCATGACATCGAGGACTGAGTTCGCAACGCGCGTTCGCGGGAATGCCCAGCCTTTTGCGTCAAGCGTTAGCAGCAGACCAAGTTCTTCAAACACGGCCCGTATCGCGGAGTAATCGTAGCGGCTCAGCACCGGGGCAACAAAATCAGGGTGGTTATAGCACGCCGAAGCGGAGGCCCCCTCAATCGCGCTATTGCTCAAATTGCAGCGGCCGTTCCCTGTTGCCAGTATCTTCTTTCCCGCGCGGGCGCCCTTCTCTACAAGGGAGACAGAGGCTCCGGCATGAGCCGCCGCAATGGCAGCCATAAGCCCCGCGGCTCCCCCACCGACGATGAGAATATCTGCCTCACGTGTTGACATAGCGCTTTTTGCCTCTCGAACGATTCGTTTATTATAGACTGGTGAGACTCCATTGACAGGTGTACAAATTATTGTAGAATATCTTTAGTATTTCTTAGTCTGAGGAGCCACAGATGCCGGTTATCAAGAGCAGCACCGATTTGCGCAATGGGTACAACGAGATATCGGAGTTTTGCAAAGAAAGCGCCGAGCCTGTGTTCATAACCCGCAACGGACAGGGGGATTTAGCGGTTATGAGCATCGAGTATTACGAGGGCTTAGTCGCCAGACAAGAACTTTACGGGATGCTCGACTCCGGCGCAAAGGATATCAGAGAGGGCAGATGCAAGCCCTACAGCCAGGCCATCGGCCTAATACGGGAGGATCTGGCCAATGGCGCGCTATGAGATCGTGATCTCCGATGCAGCCGACCAGAACATCCGCGACATAATCCACCATATAGCCATCAGCCTCCATTCCCCTGTGGCGGCTGCCAGCATGCTGGATGTAATCGATGCGCAGATCAGCTCGCTGGATGCTTCACCACAGCGCAACCCCCTAGTACGCGACGAGCGTCTGGCATTGCTGGGGTACCGCTGGGCAAAAGCAAAGAGCTATATGATTTTCTACACTATCGACGAAGCAGCGAAGACGGTTCTTATTACAAGGGTCTTGTATGGCCGGAGGCACTGGATAAAGCTGGTTTGATTGCTTGAAGATATGATTATCGAGAGCAACGACTACCACTGTGTTTCTTGCTCAACCCCCCTCATTCTATGAACCCCCCATTGCCTTGCAACGGTTTGCGCATGAGGTGAAAGGGGTAGTAGCGGTCGCCAACCTCGAAACTCGCATCGTCTTTGACGGTTACGAGTCCGAAACTCTCGTAGAAGCGAATGGCGCGGGTGTTTGCGGAGAAAACGTCGAGTATCACATGGGAGTACCCGAGCTGGGTCAGATGGACGAGGGTGAACTCCATAAGCGGGTGGCCGTAGCCCGAGCCGATGTAGGCGGGCAGGAGGTAGAGCGCCGCTATCTCACCGTCGTCGAGATAGCCCTCGGTTGTCGAGCGTCCGTACCAGACGGTGCCTATCACCGTATCATCGCTGCG
>JAIRTN010000048.1 GCA_031254905.1 Coriobacteriales bacterium | reverse complement strand
TCTACAAGTTCTGGATGCTCACGATCTATCAGGAATCGCTTATCTCCCGGCCTTTGGGGACAGGAGGCGTGATTTCCCTCCCTTTCTGGATCGGTTTGTTAATCTTGTCTGCAATCGTCTGCCTTTGCGTCGCAGTAAGTTTCAAAAGAGCCAATACCCTGTTCAGGCAACCCCAGTATCTATGGATCGCTGCGATCTGCATGTCCGTCGGCGCGGCGCTCCTTTTCATCTGGATGGACACGGCATTCGATAGGCAAAGCATGGCATGGTTCATGTACGGTCTGGCGACACTGTTCTTGAGTTTGGGAACGATTGGGCTGCATATCGAGCTTGGTCGGATCTTTGGATTTCTCGGGATGCGACAAACCATCCTTTACAACATCCTCTGCCTGTTGCTTGGCATCGCCTTAATTGTCATCGTTTCGTGCTTGCCACTGCTTTTCAGATGGAGCATCTTGACGGTCACTCCCTTCATTCTGATTGCCTTGTTGAAAAAGGGCATGATGACCCTTCCCGTTGCGAAAATCTATTGCGATGACCACGAGGAAGAGCTTCGAATCCCCTATCGCTTTATGGCAACATCACTTCTGCAGGGTATCTCCTTCGGACTTGTATGCGGCACACTGCTCTTCTTTGATAACCCGGCCTCCGGTGTCGCCGAAATCGTCGCCTGTGCTTTTGTCGCGGCGGTGCTTGTCGCCCTCACCACTCTCGTGTTGAAGCTTGACTTCAATCGTCTGATCTATCGGATCGGCTTCCTGTTGCTGGCTTTCGGCCTTTTCTGCTTTCCGCTCTCGCAAGCATTCGCTGTTCTCGGTACGATGTTCCAGATAATAGGTTATTTCTACCTCGACCTCGTATTGTGGGGATTGGGCTCGTATCTCATAAAGAACCGCAGACAACCGGCGACCTGGGTTGCCTCCTGTCCGACGGCCGCTCTGATGGCAGGAAGGACAATAGGAGCCTTTATGAGTGTGTTTGGATTACAGAGCCCTGTCATTTCCGCACACCTGCAGGTTTATACAAGCGGCATGGCCCTGCTCCTTCTTGTGGCAGCCCTTTTCCTGACCAACAAGGAGAATCTCCGTCTTGGATGGGGTTTCATTCAGCCCAGCAGTTATGAGGAGAATGATCTTGAGCGTCAGACCTGCTCCTATATCGCACAAGAGCATGGGCTGACAAAGCGAGAAGAAGAAATCATGCTACTCATGGCTCAAGGACTGACGAGACAGAGCATCTGCAGCCAGCTATATGTGGCGCCCAATACGATTAAAACCCATATTCATGGAATCTATCGAAAACTCAACGTGCATTCTCAGGAGGACATGAGACACCTCGTGAATAAAAGCAAGAAGATGTTCGATTCCCTTGAGGCAAAAGGGCAAGATACCCCTATCTGGGACAAACAGGAATCATAAGGTTGTATAGACCGGACTCTTTAGCCGGTGAGTTTGCCGAAGTCGGCTACGTCGCTGAATACGGCAACGAAGCGGTTGAGCAGCTTGAGGCGGTTGGCGCGCAGTTTCTCGTCGGAGTCCATGATGAGGACCTCCTCGAAGAAGGTGTCGATGGGGCCGCGCAGGGAGGCCAAAAACTCAAGTGCCTTGTTGTATTGGCCGCGGGCGAGGGCTTCTTTTACGCCCGTGCCTACTTGGTCGATTGCCCTGCTGAGCGCGCTTTCGGGTGCTTTGAACAGCTTCTCATTGATGCTCGTACCGAGGCTGGCATCGCGCAGGTTGTTCGCGCGCGCATAGGCGGTCGCGAGGTCCTCAAAAAGTTCCGGCTCCTTCGCGCGGGCCGAACTGAGCGTTTCGCAGCGCGCGAACACGTCTGCCGGCTCAAGCACGTCGGTGGCGAGTACGGCGGCTACGGTGTCTGCCGTGTGCCCGCGGTCGCGCGCCATGACTTCAAGCCTCGTCCTGAAAAAACTTCGCAGTTGCTCGGCAATGTCCTTTTGGCTGAACTTCAGGCCCTTAAACTGCGCGAGCGCCTCGCTTATGAGAGCATCGAGCGAGACAGGCGGGCCTAAGAGGAGGATGCTGATGATACCGATTGCTGCGCGTCTGAGCGCAAAGGGGTCGGATGAACCCGTGGGCTGCTGCCCTATCGCGAAGATACCGCACACCGTGTCTATCTTATCTGCCAGCGCGACGACCTGCCCCTCAAAGTGCGAGGGCACGGCATCACCCGCGAAGCGCGGGCGATAATGCTGACGGATGGCCTCTACCACCTCAGGTGCGTCGCCTTGTGCCTCCGCGTAGTAGCCGCCCATCACACCCTGCAGCGAGGTAAACTCCACCACCGCGCGGGTAACGAGGTCGGCCTTACAGAGCAGGGCGGCACGACGGGCTTGCTCAATCTGCGCGGCGCTGCCCTGCGCCATGACGGCGATGGTGCCCGAAAGTTCAACGATGCGGTCGACCTTGGAGCGCAGGCTGCCAAGCTTTTCGTGGAAGACCACCGCGTCAAGGTCGTCCACATAGCTTTCGAGCGGACGCTTGAGGTCCTCGTGGTAGAAGAAGGCGGCATCGGAAAGACGAGGGCGCACAACGCGCTCATTGCCGTCGATGATGGTGGAGTTGTAGGCGGGTGAGCCGTTGGAAACAACGATGAAGTTGTTGGAGAGCGCACCGTCTTCTTGATACAGCGGGAAGTAGCGCTGATGCTTGAGCATCGCGTCGATAATTATCTCGGGAGGAACCGCGAGGTACTCCTCATCGAAACTCCCCACGAGCGAGGTGGGAGACTCCACAAGGTTGACCACCTCATTGAAGGTAGCCTCGGGCACATGGGCAAAAAGCCCAGTCTTTTCCTCGATAATCTTTATCTGCGCGCGAACGTGTGCAGCACGCATTTCGGGAGAGGCGATAACCCAAGACTTTGTGTGCAAAGACGGAAGCACATCAGCACTGGCAACTTCAAGGGGGCCCGGGGCAATAAGCCGATGTCCGTAGGTGACGCGCCCCGCCACAAGCCCGGCAAACTCGACGGGAATGACGCGCTCACCCCACAGCGCGCACAGCCAGCGCACGGGACGGATGAAACGCTCCTCGGTACTCCCCCATCGCTGGGCCTTTGGCCACGAAAGTTCCGCAACAAGACGCGCAAGCAACTGCGGCAACAGCGTCTCGGTGCGCCGCGCCAACTGTTCTACCTGCGCAAATACATATTCAACATCGCCTTCGCGCGCACGCGTAAGCTCTTGGACGGCAACGCCCTTGCCCCGCGCAAAGCCCTCCGCGGCCTTGGTGGGCCGCCCCTCCTCGTCAAAGGCAATAGCGGCGGCAGGCCCACGAAAACGCTGGACAAGCGGGGTCGAGGTGGGCGCAAGACGCTTAACCTCGAGGATGATGCGCCGCGGGGTCGACGAAACGAAGATGCCCCCGTGCTCGATGCGCGCCTCGGTAAGCGCCGCCTCGGCAAGCGTCTTCATCTGGGCGGTAGCGCTCGCCAGTGGCCCGGCGGGCACCTCCTCAACCCCAATTTCAAAGACCAGCGTGGCGGGACCCGTAGGAACCTTGCCCTCGCCGCCCGCTGCCGAACCCGGGGAGGTGGTGCCCGCCGGGCCGGGGGTGGTGGGGGAAGCGGGAGAGGTGGTAGTCGAAGACGTGCCGTTCTTCTCCCCAGACATCACAGGGGTAGAAGCCGAGGTAGATTGGGGGATAAGGTCGCTGGCGGCCTCGTTTTGCGCCTCTCCCTTGGCGAGATAGGCCACGCAACAGGCCTTCGCGAGCGCACGGACGCGCAGGATGTAGCCCATGCGCTCAGTTGCCGAAATGGCGCCCCGGGCGTCGAGGAGGTTGAAGGTGTGGGAGCATTTGAGTACGCAGTCGTAGGCGGGCAGGGGCAGACCGGCATCGAGGGCGCACTGGCATTCCTTCTCCCAGTTATCAAAATTGCTAAATAGAAAAGCAGTATTGGCCACCTCGAAATTGTAGGCGGAAAATTGGCGTTCGTTCTCCAGATAGATGTCGCCGTAGGTGAATACGGCGCCGTTTTCCTCGCGCGACCAGATGATGTCGTAGACCGAATCGACGCCTTGTATGTACATGGCGAGGCGCTCGAGGCCATAGGTGAGCTCGACCGGGACGGGGCGACATTCGATGCCGCCGACCTGCTGAAAGTAGGTGAATTGCGTGACCTCCATGCCGTTGAGCCAGACCTCCCAGCCGAGGCCCCAAGCCCCGAGTGTGGGGGATTCCCAGTCGTCTTCGACGAAGCGCACGTCGTGTTCGCGCGGCTCGATGCCGATGGCGCGCAGCGAGTTGAGGTAGAGGTCTTGGATGTCGTCTGGCGAGGGTTTGATGAGTACTTGGAACTGGTAATAGTGCTGCAGACGGTTGGGATTGGCGCCGTAGCGGCCGTCCGTGGGGCGCCGCGAGGGCTGCACGTAGGCGGTTTTCCACGTGCCGGGGCCAAGCGAGCGCAGGGTTGTTGCCGGATGGAAGGTGCCCGCGCCGACTTCATTGTCGTAGGGTTGCAGGATGGCGCATCCCTGTGCCGCCCAGTAGCGTTGCAGTTCCAATATGATTTCTTGGTAGGTCACACACTGTCCTTTCGTCTTTGAGAAAGCGGGGTGGCTATGCTGCTGCGTGGTGTCGCCGCGTCGGGATGGTGGTGCGTGCGGCTGCACCGGGGTGGCGCGCTTCCTCATCCCTAGTCATCAATGGGCCCAAACCTGTTCAGAGGCAAGAACCTGAACAGGGCCTTACCGATGAGGTCGTCTTCCGGCACCGGACCGAAATGTCTGCTGTCGAGCGAACTCGTGCGGTTGTCGCCCATCATCCAAACCGAGCCCTCGGGCACGGTATAGGGATACTCGATGCGCAGGCCACTCACTGTCTCGAGAGGCAGGGAGAGCTTGCCGTGCGTGTAGGGCTCATAAAGCGGAACCCCGTCGATGTATACGATGCCGTCTATGAGGTCGACGGTCTGCCCGCCCGTGGCGATGCAGCGCTTGATGAGTATGCGGCCCGGCTGAACGGGGTCTTGGAAGGTTACGATGTCGCCTTGCTTCGGCGCGACGAAATGATAGCTTACCTTCTCCGCAAAGAGGCGGTCGTCTACTTCGATGGTCGGCTCCATCGAGCCGGTTGGGATTTCGTAGTTGTCGATGACGAAGGTGCGAATCAGCGTTGTGAGAACCACCGCGAGCGCGATGAAAATCAGTATCTCGACAATCTCGCGGAGAATGCGCCGCTTTCTGCGTCTGGCATGGCGGCCAGCGCGGCGCTCGGGGGTAGGCTCGGGTGCTGGCTCTGAGGGGGATTCGGGGGTTGGCTCGGGGGCAGCGGGGGCGCCGAGTACAGAGGGGATGCCGAAGTCACCGGGTGCGCTGTAGCCATCGCTCCCTTCGACGGACACGCCGGGTACACCGGGTGCGCCGGGCACGCTAGGCGCAATGCCGCCGGGTGCGCCGTAATCAATCTCGCTGAGATTATTCTGGGTCTTCATAGGATTCAACAGCCTCTTTTCAGACAGGAGCGCGCCCATTCCCATTCGCGTTCGGTCAACTGTGCCCCTTCGAGCAAATCGGGGCGCAGTTGCGCTGTCCTGATTATAGACTGTTTGCGCCGCCACTCCGCTATCATTCGATGGTTGCCTGAAAGAAGTACCTCAGGAACATCCATGCCGCGGTACGAGGCGGGGCGCGTGTACTGCGGATATTCAAGGAGCCCTGTGGAGAAGGACTCGTCGAGTGGCGATTGCTCATCACCCAAAACACCGGGCAACAGGCGACAAACCGCGTCGCTCACAACCATGGCCGCAAGCTCGCCGCCGGTCAAAACATAATCCCCAAGGCTCAGCGAGAGGTCGGCGCGGGTATACACCCGCTCATCGAAGCCCTCATAACGGCCGCAAACCATGATAAGACGGCTCTCCTCGGCCAATTGCTCGGCAATTTGCTGCGTAAAGGGGCGTCCAGCCGGTGTAAAAAATAGCACGTGCGCCGGCTCATCGCGCAGCAACTCGTCAAGCGCCTCAAAAACCGGCTCAACCTTCATCAATTGGCCCGCGCCGCCGCCATAGGGTTCATCGTCGGTGGTGTTGTGGTTATCGTGCGTCCAGTCGCGCAAATCATGGGCGACAAAATCGAGGATGCCCGCCTTGCGCGCCCGCCCAAGGATAGACAGGCTCATGGGCGCCTCGAACATCTGCGGAAAAACCGAGAGTGTTTCTATGCGCATCAACGATTCAACTCCAACAGGCCGGGGGGTAAGACAACCGTCACGGTGGTCGCGTCGCGCGTGCGGATAAATTCCTTTACAACGGGGATAAGAACTTCGCCGAAGGGGCCGTCTATCACCCAGAGCGCCTGCGCAACCCCTTGTCGCTCCTCAACGATGGTGCCGAGCAAGCCGTGGCGTTCGTCTATGACTGTCATGCCGGTAGAGGGGCGAGCAGCACCGCGCCCGTCCTTGTCCCCATTATCTTGTTCTTCATCGCAGTCTTTGGCGAGAGCCAGCAGGTAGCGGCCCTCGAGGCGCTGAGCGGTGGCGCGCGTTGTTACGCCCTCGAGCGCAAGTAGCGCCTGAGCGTCGCGCGCGGCGACGGAGAGGACGCGCGTTTCGCGGATGAGCCCGTGGCTGGGAGGTACGACCCACAGCCGCATGTCGTCCTTGAGTTGGAGGGGCCTGTCGTCAAGCGGAACTGCCATCACGTGGCCCGAGAGGCCTTTGCTTCGACTTATGCGCGCGATGCGACGATACCTCGCCACGGTGTTCTCAACCGAGGGTTTCTTGGTCCATGACTTCGACTTCGATGCGTGCGCCGCCCGCGTAAGACGACGCCGCGCGTGTGAGCGTCCTGATTGCCTTGATAATCCTGCCTTGGCGCCCAATGACCTTTCCGGTGTCGTCGGGCGCGACGTGGACCTCGATGACGAGGGTGTCATCGTTTTGCGAACTCGTGATGCTCACCTGCTCAGGGTCATCGACCAGTGAGACAATGATGCTTTGCACGAGGCCGACGGCATCTCCCTGCTGTCCGGCCATTGCTTCACTCCGCCTTCCGCGCCTCGCCTACGAGCTTGGAAACAATCTCTGTGGGCTGAGCGCCGTTTTTGAGCCACCTGTCGATTTTCTCCAAGTCGAGCTTTACGTAGGCAGGCTCGGTACAAGGATTGTAACGACCGACTTCCTCGATGAAGCGGCCGTCGCGCGGCGAGCGCGCGTCGGTGACAACCACACGGTAGTAGGGTGCCTTTTTGGCACCGTGACGTGCCAATCGAATCTTTACTGCCAAAACGAACTCCTTTGATGAATGCTGTCGGATAAAGAGGTAAAACCAGCAACCGTTAATGATACAACAAAAGAGGGCAAAAGGCGCTAGAAAACGTACGGGAAAATGCAGGAAAATGCGCGAGGAGTGCACGCGGGGAATGCGTGCGGGAAACGCATGTGGAAAATACGTGTGGAAAACGCGCGGCGTGTGTATAAAACAAGAACTATACCGCCCGATGGCGTTTCGGAGTCCCAAAGACCCTTCTGTGTCATACTGTTGGCAGTTGTGAAAGGCCCATACCAGAGGAGAAGTTGTGACGAAACGAAATATGACATGGCAGGAGTTGATTGATTCGCTCGGAGGAAAGGAATCAGCGTGGGCAAGTTCCTCGCAGGAGCAGTCGGAGCGGCTGGGGCGGTTGATGAAGCGTCTGTTTATCGCCCTTCTCATCATCATTATTCCCGCCGCGCTGGCAGCGTACTGGTGGTTTCATCCGGCAATCAACATCCACAGCGTTGACACATGGACCTTTGTTACTATATTTGTTTTGCTGCCGCTGTTTGCGTTCTTTCGCATCCGCGCGCAGCTTCTTGCTCGCGGCACGGCAAAACGCAAGGCCTCCCCGAGCACGTCGAAGGTTTTCCGCCTCCTCTCGTATGTGCCGGTTGCCGTCCTTGCCGCGGTGCTTATCGGCAGCATCCTCTCCTCGGTCATCTTCCCGGGCAACGCCGAGCGCTATGCCGCGGTGCTTGTTCCTGAGGAGCGCGACTTCTCCGCAAACATCAGCGAGGTAGATTACGCGGAGATACCCATTATCGACCGCGACTCGGCGGCGCTGCTTGGCAACCGCGTCATGGGCTCGATACCGGAGTACGTGAGCCAGTTTGAGATTTCCACGATATACAGCCAGATAAACTATAGGGGGCACCCGGTGCGGGTCAGCCCACTTGGCTACGCCGACTTCTTCAAGTGGTTCAACAATCGCGAGGAGGGCATACCCGCCTACGTTCTTGTCGATATGACCACACAAAACACCGAGATTGTGCGCCTGTCCGACCCCATCCTCTATTCGCAGTCCGAGCCCTTCGGGCGCAATATCGACCGCCACGTACAGCTTAACTTCCCCTTCTATATGTTCGACCAGAAGTCCTTTGAGATTGATGAGGACGGCAAGCCTTGGTGGGTCTGCCCGGTACAGACGCGCACCATTGGCCTGTTCGGTGGGACGGATATCAGGCGCGTCGTACTCTGCGACGCGACGACCGGGGAGTTTCAAGACCTTGCCATCGAGGACTGCCCCAGTTGGGTAGACCGCGTGTTCCCGGCGGAACTGCTCGTTGAGCAATACAACTGGTTTGGAGCCTACCGCTCGGGTTGGCTCAACTCTTGGATTGGACAAGAGGGCGTCATCCAGACTACGCCGGGCGGCGACGGGCTGCCGGGCTACAACTACATCGCCAAAGATGATGATGTTTGGGTCTACACGGGCGTCACCTCGGCGGTTTCGGATAACTCGATTGTCGGGTTTTTGCTGGTCAACCAGCGAACAAAGGAGTCGCACTTCTACCCCATTGCCGGCGCAACCGAGGATTCGGCCATGAACTCCGCTCAGGGGCAGGTGCAACACCTCGGCTACCGGGCGACCTTCCCGCTGCTGCTCAACATCAACAGCCAGCCCACCTACTTCATGGCGCTTAAAGACAACGCCGGACTGGTGAAGATGTACGCCATGCTCGACATTCAGCGCTATCAAAACGTCGCGGTAGGAGACACGGTTGAACGCTGCCAACAAAACTATAAGGCGCTACTCGTAACCAACGGCGTCGAACTGCCGGACGGAGAACCCTTGGCGGGCAAGAGTGCGACCGGCGTAGTTGAACGCGTCGCCACCGCCGTTATTGATGGCAACTCGCACTTCTACCTGACCATTGCTGGCGATGAACGCATCTACGACTGCGCGCTGCCGGCCCTGCTCAACGTGCTGATGCTGGCTGAGGGCGACACGGTGAAACTGAGTTACTACGACAGCGGCTCTGTCTGCGTGGTGGAAAGTCTGGAGATACTGGCCCCCGCTATCGGCGCCGCTGCCGGGAACGATGGCGGTGGTGCGGGCGGAGGCGCTGGCGGTGGTAGCGCTGCGTCGGGCGGAGGCGGAGGAGGTGGCGCTGGCACTGACGGCGCTCCCGCCACCACTACGTAAAAAGCGCCGAACCCACTTCGCTCCAAAATAGCACGACCTGTTAGCAGTCAACGCCCCAGCTCACCAGATAAGACTAATCGCGGACACATCTCTAAACGCGTCGTCCTTGGACACAAGGGTCAGCTTCTCAACGATGCATTGCGCCGCAATCATTCTATCGAAGGGGTCTCGATGCTCCCATTCAAGAGAGCCAGCCACCGTCGCATGCTCCATCGAAATCGAAAGGGGCTGTATCTTCATCTCCGTCAAAAGCGTCCGGAGACTGCTTATCAAAACAGCACCGGCAGGAAACTTCCCAATCCGGTGTTTCGTCGCGATTTCCCAAAGAGATGCCGCCGACAAAAAGAGTTCGTTCGAGTTATCCTCAAGACTTTCCAAGGCAGCGGCCCCAAGGCGCTCGGGATGACTGAGCATCCAATAAAAGGTATGGGTATCGAGAAGGAGCCTCATCCCTACACTCCCCAAAGTCCGAGTTCTTCTTCGGGCAGAGGCTCGAAGAAGCTATCCGGCAGTTCAGGCAAGGACATGAGGCCCAACTTTCGCTTGTTGTCGGCAGTGCTGAGCGGAACTATCTTGGCAACAGCCTCTCCCCTTTTGGTGATGAGAACCGTTGAGCCCTTCTGCACCTTGTCAATCAGAGCAGAAAACCCTGTCTTGGCCTCATAAATACTCATGCAGTCCATAGCCATCTCCTGATACTTGACCAACAGTAACTAGTTAAGTATAGCAGAACTACGCACAAAAGGAATGGGACGGACATGGGACGGACACGAAGCAAACGCGCCCGCTTGCTTGGACAACGACACAATTCTTTCCTTAGCAGGAAAACTTTCCAATATAAGTTCTACAATACTTCGTCGTGAGTACCCGTTCTGATAAAGATAACAGCGTCATTAGTAGCCTTATACAAAAGGACCCAGTTCTGTTTTTTCCGGCACCGCTTGATGTCACGAGGGAAACTCGATGCAAAGTCGGATTTAAGCATTGGCAACTTCTTTTTCAAGAGCGGCCATCATGTCTACCAGATTGTCAAAACGAGCGCCGCTTCGTGCCATCTGCTCTGCTTCTTCCAT
>JAIRTN010000122.1 GCA_031254905.1 Coriobacteriales bacterium | reverse complement strand
ATTTGGTTCACGCAAAGAGTTGTTTCGCCGACAGGAGATATCTCGCGGCGTTGGCTGCCCTTCAGGGTCAGGATACCAAATACGGCCTGGAGGCATTCCTGTTGGGCAAACTTGAACTGATGGCTTTAAAATCCGTTTGTCTGTATCACATAGGTGAGAAGAAGGAAGCCATCCGGGCGCTAAAGGAAGCCTATGATATATCGGCGCCGGACGAATTGGATATGCCCTTCATTGAGTTGGGGAAATATATGCGCACCCTTACGGCATCGGCCATGAAGGAGAAGGATTGCGGCATACCTCGTTCGTGGTTGGAAAAGATACGTAAGAAAGCCTCAACCTACGCGAAGAACCTCAGCTATTTAATTTCCGAATATAGAATTTTTCACAATTTAAATGACAGAGCGTACACGCTGTCGAATAGGGAGAAAGAGGTTTTAATCGATTTGTGTCACGGGCTTTCCCGGACGGAAATCGCCTGCAACCGCACCCTTTCGCTGAACACGGTCAAGTCGCTAATCCAATCAATTTATTCAAAACTCGGAGTGCAGAATACCCCGGAGGCGATATGGATTGCGGCCAGGTTCAAGCTCATCGAATAACAGGTTCAAGGGGAGGGGGAGTTATGATAGGGCAAGAAGGTGCACCATCCATGAGCTACAACGCCGCGGCTGAGCATCCGCTCACGTACGCAGCCGTCGGCGTGAGCATCTTGTTCATCCTGGGCTTCGTGCTCGTTGTTCTCATCCGCGCCATACGCCAGGCGCGCAGCCTGGGCTACACCAAAACGCAACTGTGGCGCATCACCCAAATCTCGGTTTCCTGCGCACTCATTCCCGCCATCACCGTGCTCATCGGCTTTTTGCTCCTCGCTCCCATACTGGGCATCCCCCTTTCGTGGTGGCGCCTGTCCATCGTCGGCAACACCGCCTACGAAATTATGGCCGCCAACATCGCGCTCAACACCACCGGCGTCGCCACAACCGGAGCCGCCCAACCCGCCACCAGCAGCGACTTCATCCTGGTCATGTACGTAATGGCCGTCGGCATCATGGGCGGCATGATTTTGGCACCACTCCTCGCAAGACGCGTCCACCGCGGCATCCTCAAAATCCGCCAAAAAGACCCACGCTGGGGCGCCCTCGGCGGCAGCACCTACCTCGCAACCATCCTCATCGTCTTCAGCGTGCCCCTGCTCCTCAAACCCTCCATCGCACTCCTCACACTCCTCACGGCCGCCGCACTCATGTTCCTCCTCAGGTGGCTCACCGAACGCTTCCGCCTCCCTCAGCTCAGCGGCTTTGCGTTCACCATCAGCACCTTTCTGGCAATCGTTCTTTCCGCTCTGTGGGCCGGACTAATTCTATAGTTAGACTATATAAAGATAGGGATAAACTCGGGAACAAGGAGGGTAAAACATGGAGACGAGAACAGGAACAACGGAGACGCATCATGAATAATAACCCAAAACTCCACGCCGCCCGCACCACAGAATCACAGGATGAGCGCTACATCAACTCGATGCACCGTCTGGGACGCGGGGGCACGCTCGGGGCCATTCTCATCATGTTGGGTACGCCCACCTTTCTCGGCATCTATTTCAACTCGCTGCCGAATATAGGCCAGGTAGTTCAGGCGGCCTTTCCCCTGCTTATTGTGTTCTTCCCCTCTAATCTCTTTGAGGTCATCACCTACACCCCCATTCTGGGCAGTTCCATCTATCTCACGCTCACAACAGGCGAGGTCATAAATCTCAAGTTGCCGGTCGTCAACACCGTGTTCAAGACCCTGGATATAGAAACCGGCACCATAGATGCGGATGTCGTCTCCTCCATCGCGGTCAGCGTAGCCTCGCTCGTCGTCATGGTCGTCGTAGCTATAGGCATAGCGCTTGCGGTTCCACTTAAACCCATTCTCGCCCTGCCTGCTGTCGAGGCCGCCTCAGGCAATCTGCTTCCCGCCGTACTCGGCTCGCTGCTCGTCAGCATGCTGCTCACCTCTGACCTCGGTGGCAATATCCGCGTCAAAGGCCGATTGAAGGGTCTCATTTTGCCGGTAATCGTCCTCGCACTGCTCACCTGCTTTGACACCCAAATCAGCGCATTTCTCCACCTCGACACACTCCTGGGCCAAGAAAACACCGGTGTCCTCATGGGCCTCCTACAAGGGTTTATAATCATCGCGATTCTGCCCATCACCTACTTCAACACCAAATGGCTCTATAAAAGAGGCAAAATCAAAGTCATCCTCCCCCAAGACCCCGAGTAACCTACCCTACTTTTCCTAAATCAAACGGCGTCTCCTGATACACATAGTAGTTCAGCCAGTTCGCAAAAAACTGGTGCGCGTAGGTCCGCCAGCGCACGCGCGGCGGCCGCGACGGGTCGTCATTTTCGTAGTAATTCTTTGGCACGCTAACATCCAACCCCGCCGCAATATCGCGACGGTACTCTTTGTCAAGCGTATCACCATCGTATTCAAAATGCCCGGTCACAAAAACTTGCCGATGGTCAGGCGTCGCCGTGATAACCGCTCCCGCCTGCGGTGAGCCGGCAAGTACCTGTAGCCCGCCCTTCTCCGCATCTTCATACAGCACCGTGGCAAAACGTGATTGCGGCATGTAGAACGGATCGTCAAGCCCCAGCAACAGCCGGCTCGTCGTGTCGTGACAGTCGAGCGCGAACACCCCCGAGAGCTTTCGCTCAAGGATTCGCTTCTCAACCCCGCAGAAATACTGGAGCCCCGCGTTGGCTCCCCAGCAGATGAACAGCGAGCGGTACACGTGCGTGCGTGACCACTCAAACAGCCTCGTTAGCTCGCCCCAATAATCCACGTCCTCAAACGGCAGCGTCTCTACTGGCGCTCCCGTCACAATCAATCCGTCAAATCGCTGCTCCAAAATCCCGCGCGAATCCTCATAAAATGCCTCCATGTGTTCTGCGGCCGTGTGCTGCGACACATGCCCCCCCATCGCTACCAGCGTCGCGTGTACCTGCAACGGCGTGTTCGAAAGCAGCCGCAGCAGTTGCACCTCGGTTGCCACCTTTGTGGGCATCAAATTTACAATCGCAATCTCAAGCGGTCTAATATCCTGTGTCGTCGCACGCTGCTCCGTCATCAGAAAAATATTCTCCTCGCGCAAGATATCAATCGCCGGTAAACCGTCAGGCACATTAACAGGCATAGTAAACTCCTTACAAACAGTGGCTCTTCCTTAGGGAAGTGCCGATTAATTGCTTGTATGCCAGATTGCGAGTCGATTTGCCACAGGTGTGTTTCGACGCTTTGTGGGACTAGCTGAGCTAATGCCGCAAAGCGGCGGGGCGCAGCTGGGACAAAATGACCGCAAGATGGTGTGCAATGAATAAATCGGCACTTCCTTAGCTTATCAGATGGCATCAAAGCCCTGCTCGAGATCGGCAATGATGTCTCGAATGTGCTCGGTGCCTATGGAGAGACGAACGGTCGTCGGCGTGATTCCCGCGTCAAGCAGCTCGTCGGGGCTCAGCTGCGAGTGGGTTGTCGATGCCGGATGTATAACGAGCGACTTCACATCGGCGACGTTCGCGAGCAGCGAGAACAGCCCGAGCTTCTCCGTAAAAATACGCGCCTGCTCGGACGTACCCTCAAGCTCAAAGGTAAAAATCGTGGCGCCGCCGTTGGGGAAGTACTTTTGGTACCGCGCGTGATCGCGATGCTCGGGCAGGCTCGGATGGTTGAGCCGCCGCACCTTTGGATGCTTTCGGAGATAGTCAACAACCGCGAGCGTGTTTTCAACGTGGCGCTCAACGCGCAGCGAGAGAGTCTCAAGCCCCTGCAAGAACAAAAACGCGTTGAGTGGCGCGAGGGCCGATCCGGTGTCGCGCAACAGGGTGACGCGCGCCTTGATGATGTAGGCGAGCGAACCGGCCACCTCGGTGAAAACAGCGCCGTGATAACTGTCATTTGGCCTGCTCAGGCCAGGGTATTTGTCGTTTTGCGCCCAGTCAAAGCTGCCACCGTCAACAATAACGCCGCCGATGGAGGTGCCGTGGCCGCCGATGAATTTCGTAGCCGAATGCACCACGACGTCCGCGCCGTACTCAAAGGGGCGCACGAGATACGGGGTCGCAAAGGTGTTATCCACGATAAGCGGGATGCCCGCCGCGTGCGCGACGTTGGCCAGAGCCTCTATATCGACGATGGTCGCATTGGGGTTGCCAATAGTCTCAACAAAGATAAGACGGGTGTTGGGTTGAAGGGCCGCTTCAACGGCGCCGAGGTCTGAGGCATCAACAAAAGAGGTCGTGATGCCAAAGTCCTTGAGCGTGTTGGCGAACAGGTTATAAGTGCCGCCGTAAATAAACTTGTCGGTAATAATGTGGTCGCCCGACCGCGTGATATTCTGAATGGCGTAGGTGATAGCCGCCGCACCGGAGGCAACGGCCAGCGCCCCTACGCCGCCCTCAAGTGCGGCGATACGCTGCTCAAATACGTCCGAAGTAGGATTCGTGATACGTGTATAGATGTTGCCGGGCTCGGTAAGCCCAAAGCGGCCAGCCGCAGCCTCCGAACTGGGAAACACGTACGAAGTGGTCTGGTAAATGGGTACCGCACGCGCGTCGGTAGCAGGGTCGGCTGTCTCCTGGCCAACATGAATCTGTCTGGTTTCAAAAGCCCACGTGGAACTGTCGGTGGTGGTTGTGGCTGTTGTTGTGGTGGTTGTAGCGGTCGCCTCGGTTGTGTCGGTTGTGTTGGTTGTGTTGGTTGTGCTTGCCATGATAGGACTTCCCTTCTTGCATAGTTTGCATGGTTTTACGTAGTTCTTACGTAGTTTTTTCTGGTTTTACCCTTTTGGACTTTTCATACGGAGAAGGACAAGAGAGGCTGGGTCGACGCGATTCTGGCTGCCCCAAGCCAGGGTTGGCAAGCGCGGCGTCAGGCGTGGACTATCGGGAGCAGGGAGTCACAACGGACAAGACAAAGCATGACATGGCAGAGCGTGACAAGATGTGACAAAACGAGAATGCGAGATAAGGTTTACTGAGAGGTTTGCGTATCTGCTCGCGATAAGAACAACGAAAGACGCCAGGTCCACCAGACCAAAGGCGTCAGCGGGGCATTCGCCCACTCATGGTGACAAGCACCTGATGTTGTTCAAAAACGACGTTCACAAGACTCCTCGATACGCTGTTGCAAGACGAACGGCAGTAATCTTACTAGGTAAAAGGGTTTCCTGTCAATAGCACGTAGACAAACTCCCGCAGCCTTGCAACCTTTACTTTTGCGAGCGAGCCGTGTAGTATTTGGAGTTATACATTTCTACCTTTTTCTTACAACCGTATGAGTGCACTTCCGATGAAAGGAGAGAGCATGGCTTACGCCAAAGAGATCGGTCTAATCGCAGCGGGGTTCGTGTTAGGCACTATGGGCGTAAAGGCGGTCACATCCGAGCCAGCCAAAAAACTCTGCGTACAGGTGGTCTCTAAGGGCCTCCAAGTCAAAGCCGCTGGTCAAGATATTCTCGAACAGGCCAGAAGCAATGTTGATGACATCGTTGCGGAGGCCAACTACCTCAACAAACAGGAAGCGACCGAGGAGACAGCGGAAGCAGAAGGAGCCACCAACGAGCTCGCCGAAACGCTCGCCGACAATAGCGCGCTGAATTAATAACGCGCCTTTATCGTTTCTTTATCATGCCTTTATCAAAAACGCGCTTTCATGAAGCAACTTTTCGCAGCTTTCGTAAAGCAGTCTTTTCGTAAGGCAGTCTTTTGGGCAAACGAGTTGTCGTAACAGTCACCGTAGCAGTTGCCGTAACAGTTACTGCAACAGTTGCGTAATAGAAGAAATGGGGTGTCTTGCCCATGCGATTTACCGTTGAACACCGGGTACCCGGACGCGTGCGAGTTTCGCTACTGGGACATATTCCCGCCACGGATGCATGTGCGCTTGCACAGATTATCGAACAATGGGACACGGTCACAAGCTGCACTATTTACCCACGCACCGGATCGATCGCAATCACGCATACTAACAACGGCGACGCCCGGCGCCCCTCCGAAGCCCCTATCCTCAAACAACTCAGTCGCCTCACCCCGGCGGAAGTCGCGCGCCATCGCCCCACCGAGGCACACCTGCAAGCGGCGCACCCACATCAATTTGCCCTCCCCCTCTGGCAACAAATCGCCGGTCTGGTCGTGCGGCGCGCACTCGTACGCCTCCTGCTACCGCTGCCGCTGCGCTTCGTCTACCAGCTCATTTGCGCGCTCTCCTTCATCCGCGATGCCCTGCACTCGCTCAGGCACGGCCGCCTCGACGTGCCGGTCCTCGACGCGGCGGCCATCACAACAGCACTCATCCAGCGCAAACCCGACGACGCCGGCTCCATCATGTTCATGCTCACACTCGGCGAAACAATGGAGCAACACGCCCGCGGCCGCACACAACTCGAACTCATCCACACGCTCCTCGACATGCCCGAGCTGGTTTGGCGGCTCAGTCCTGAGGGCAAAATATATGCGGATACTGACGTGGCCGCCGCTCCCACAATCGTCCCCCTGACCACCTCCATAGCCACCCCCGCTCCCGCAACCGAACCTCTCGAGGAAGCTCCTGTACTTGAACCCACCCCTGCCCTCGAACCCGCCCCCACCTCCGACGCAGTCCTCGTCCCTGCCACCGCGCTCGTTCCCGGCGACCTCATCGTCGTGCGCACCAGCTCCCCCGTCCCCGTCGACGGCAAGGTTCTGCGTGGTCGCGCGCTGGTCAACCAAAACTCGCTCACCGGCGAGCCGCTACCTATCGAGCGCACCGTCGATGACACCGTCTTCGCCGGCACGGTCGTCGAGGAAGGCGAGCTCATCATCGAGGTCAGCGCCACGTTCGAGAAAACACGCATCCGCCAGGTCGTCTCGCTCGTCGAGCAGTCCGAACTCCTGCGCCCCGAGGGCCAAATCCGCCTCGAAAACCTCGCTAACCGCTTCGTCCCCTATAACTTCCTC
>JAIRTN010000172.1 GCA_031254905.1 Coriobacteriales bacterium | reverse complement strand
GGGGCAAACTGGTTGCTGAGGCCGTAGTGGGTGAAGGCCGCGCGCAGCTTTTCGGCGGTTCCGTAGGCGTCGTTGCCGACCTTGCACTCCAAGAAGGCCGCCGACTCGCTTGCTACGAGCGAGAGGCTCTCGGGCATAATAAGCTGGCTGCCGATGCCCACCGCGTAGACGTAGGAATGTTGCTGAAGCCTTAAGGCTGCCTGCGCCATGAGGTCTTTTGCGCCGGCGGAACCCGTGACGTTTTCCGAGCCACCCTCGCGATAGTCGCGCTGCTGGAGAAACTCATGCTTGCCTTTGGGGAATAGTTCGCTCAGCGCGAGTGGGATATTGGAGGTGGACGGGGTGAGGCCATCTGCGGCTTCGTAGGCGTTGGGTTGGGCGCCGATTGTCAGCGTTGGGGCGTTGCCGCCACGGTAGAAGGGCGTGCGCTGCTCGGCCATGAGCAGGGCATATTCGGCATAGGAGATGAGTGCCGAGCGGTAGGCGTCGTAGTTGGGGAGAGGGGCGTCTGCCTCGGTTGCCGCGCTTAACTCGGTGGCGAGGTGGGCATCGGCGGTGGCGAGCGCCTCGAAGAAGGACGCGGCATCCGCGAAGGGCTCCTGAGCATTGAGGGAGTTGTCGAGCAGCTTCATCAGGTCGTTATAACCCTTGACCCGGCCTTCTTTGTTTGTGTAGAGGCCGCTGTCGAGGTTGTGCCAGCTACCGGCGAAGAAATTGACGGCGGCGGGCTTGAGGGAGTTGACGAAACTCTCGTCGGTGGCGAGGTCCACAACGTTGCGGAAGACCTTTTCGGCGGAGAGATAGGGCGTGTCTGGGAGGTTTTCGTACGCGTCGAGCGCGGCGCCGTTGATGATGGCGGCTTCGAGCGCGGGGTTGTTCATAATCATCGAGAGGGTTGAGGAGGCAGCCTGCTCGCCATCGGTGATGACGAAGGAGTAGACGGCATCCGCGCTGGCGACGAGATTGGTGGCGAGGAAGTCCGCCATGGCGATGCCGGATTCAGCGTTGGTGTTGGAGAAGTTTGGCACGTTGTCGACCATGGTTTTGATGACACTCGGGTCGCTGGAGAAGAAGGCGTCGGTGCCCTCGTTCGACGCGCCGTATTGGCTTGTGAAATTGTCGTAGAGTTCGATTGCGGCTTGATAGTTGTTTGCGGTGCCTTCCGTTCCGGGCATGCCGATATAGCTGGTTGGGTCGCTAGGTGTATGGACGCGAGCGCTGTTGCCAAAACTTACCAACGCGACATGGCGTGTGACATTTGCGCCCATGTCTGCCGCGAAGAAGGCATCGATGTATGCCTTGACGGCTCCTATTTCAGTGGCTTTGCGCGACATCAGTGAGGGGGCGTTTTCATCCCCATTTTCGTTGTTGTTGTTTTCGCTGTCGCCTGTTGGGATGTCGATGGCGCCCATCGAACTGGTTGCGTCGACCACGAATACCGCGTATACGCTACGTGGTTTGGCCTGCTCGGGCGTGGGCTCGGTGACTGTGCTCACGACGCTGACCTGAGTATTGCCCGCGTTGAGCGGCGTGACCGTGCGACTGGTTTGTCCGGCGCCGAAGGCCGTGATGGGAATGAGTGCGGTTACGAGGAGCGCGGCGAGTATGGCCGGCAGGATGCTGAAGGCGCCGAAGGCACCGTGTTTGGACGGGAATGTGGGTGGGTGGTTTGTGCTGTTCGTGCGGTTTGTGTGGGTTTTGCCACTTGTGTGCTTTGTGCGACCTGCGTGATTTACGCTACTTGTGTTGTTTACACAACTTGCGTTGCCTACACGGCTCGCGCGACTTATACGACTCATACAACGCCCCCTTACTTGTCGCGTGCTTGCTAGACACGCGGCCCCTTGCTTGTATGGGATGCCTTGATTGCGAGGCATCCGGCTTATCTATAATCTCATGTTTTGGATGATAATGCAGCCCCTTTGCGATGCCGTTTGCCCGGGCGAACGAAGTATTGAAGGCTTGCGGGCGGGCTGTTGACCTGCGTAAATGTTGTCTCCTTGGTATCAGATGGGCCCTGTGCGAGCGGGGCGGGCGGGGCCGTGCGGTGCAAGGGGAGGGAGCGAGGGGGAGTGGGATTGTCGTTTTGTCTCATGCTACAATGGATGTTTGGTTATGCGGCGAAACGAGGTAGGAATGATTGAACGGTTGGGCGCTGTGCTGTTTGCGAGCAAGGCGCTTGAGACTGTGGCGGCCAAACTTGAAACAGGGCGCGACGCAACCGTTGCCGTGCCGCTTTCGCTGCGGCCTTTTTTTGTGGCAGCCGCGTTTGTGCGCTCTCCGCGTCCGACGCTCGTTGTTGTCTCCGGTGAGGAGGCCGCCTATCTGTTTGCGCGCGACCTCGCGGTGTGGCTTGGCAGAAAGCGTGTGCTCACGCTGCCGCTACGCACGGATATGCCATGGCGGGAGCAGGCGCCCGAACCTCAGCACATCCAACAGGCGGGGCAACGCGCGCAGGCAATTGACGCGTTAGCAAGGGGGAGACAAACGGTCGTGGTTACGAGTGCGCGCGCCCTCCTCAGGTGTGTGCCGCCCGCGATTGCAAACGGTGCCGACCTTATCCCCAACCTAGCTTTTGAACCTGTTTCGCCGGGCGATTTGCGCACTTTGGACAGTGACCGCTCGGGGATATTTGCGCCCCTCGTGTTTGCGGCGGGGGAGGAACTTTGCTCTGGGTTGAGTTATGAACGGCTCTCTGACCTGCTCATTTGCAGGGGCTATGAGCGCTTGGAGCGGCTGGAGCGTGCCGAGCAGCCCGGCTGTTTTGCGCTGCATGGGGACACGTTGGACATTTATCCGGCGGGACATTTGTATCCGGTGCGCGTGGAATTTTTTGATGAGTTTGTGGAGGTAATACGGCGAATTGTGCCGGCGACCGGGCAGTCTATTGGGACGTTGGAGCGGGTTGAGGTGTACCCGGCGCGCGAGGTGGCTTTGACGGCGCAGGCCGGGCGGCGGGCGGCGCGGGAGTTGCGGGCACAGACGGGTGCGGCGGCTTCGGCGCTTGGTTCGCAGGCGGCGCGGCATAGTGAGCTGATGGAGCAGGGCGTGTTTTTTGGTGGAGTTGAGCGCTATTTGCCGTATTTGTATGAGCGTCCCGTGACGCCGTTGGCCTATGTGCATGAGGGCGCTGCGGTGGTTCTTGTTGAGCCGCGGTCGCTTTTTGATGATAGCGTGCGGTACTACGAGGAGGTTGAGGCGTCGGGGAGGGCGGCGAGGGTTGGGGTGGGGATTGGGGTGGGGGCTGGCGCGCGGTCCGCGGCGGGGCATGGGGTTGCGGCGAAGGCGCACTTGGAGGGCTTGTATGTGGCGCCGGCCGAGCTCGATTTTGGTACGCAGCAACGGCTGACCCTGCTTTCGCTCATCAGTGGTGGGGCGAGCATCGATGCGCATTTGGAGGTAAAGCACGCCGACACCTCCTCCGACGAGCGCTTGACGGCAAGTGCCCGAGGGTTTTTGGCGGCGGGCTTTACCGCGGTGCTCGGCGTTGCCGACCGTCGTGCCCGTGCGGCAGCCGAGCTTGTGCTGAGCGACGCGCATATACCCTTTGTGGAGGTGGGGGATGCGGTGGGGGATGCGAATGAGGCCGCCGCCGCTGGGACCGCCATGGATGGAGATAGGGCCGCCGCGGATGAGGGCGCGGTGGATGAAGGCGCCGCTGGGGCCGCCGCGGATGAGGGCGTTTCTGAGCCCGAGCGCGTGGTCGTACCCCCCGCCCTCGAGCGCCCCGTCCGCCTCTCCCCCTCGGCCCTCACCATCGCCCCCCTCGACATCCCCACCTCGCTTGTGATACCGGCCGCAAAACTCGCCCTGCTCTCCCTCGCAGGCTCCACCAACGCGCATGCGGCGGCGCGGCGCGGACGCGCAGGCGCCCACGCCACCGCCTCATCGCGTGCCCGTCGCCCCCTCGACCCAACCTCCCTCACCTTCCCCTTCAAGCCCGGCGACTACGTTGTCCACGCCACGCACGGCATCGCGCTCTTTAAGGAGATTGTCCGTCAGGAGGTCGTGGGCGTCGAGCGCGACTACCTCTACCTCGAGTACGCCCAAGGCGACAAGCTCTTTACGCCGGTCGAGCAGATAGACAAAATCACCCGCTACGTCGGCCCCGAGAGTTCGGCCCCGCGCCTCACG
>JAIRTN010000146.1 GCA_031254905.1 Coriobacteriales bacterium | reverse complement strand
CGGCGGCAACGGCGCGCTTGAGGGCAGTATCTCGGTTGTGGCGCGCGAGGATGGCAGCGGTACGCGCTCGGCCTTTGTCGAACTTTTTAAGGTTGAGGCAGAGATAAACGGTGAGAAGGTCGATGGCACTACGGTAGAGGCCGTAATAACCAATTCGACCGCCGTTATGCTCACAACGATTGTCGGCGACCCGCGTGCGATAGGCTATATCTCGCTCGGCTCTTTGGACAACTCGGTCAAGGCACTTGAGATAAACGGGGTAGCCGCGACGACAGAAAACGTCAAGAACAGCAGCTACTCCATCCAACGCCCCTTCAATCTTGTGGATAAAGGCCAGCTTTCGCCGGTGGCACAGGACTTCATGAACTTCATTTTGAGCAGCGAGGGGCAGGCGGTTGTTGAGGAGAACCATTACGTAGCGGTCGTCGACGGCGCAAAACCCTACAGCGCTTCGCCGACGACAAAGGGCAAGATTATCGTAGAGGGCTCATCCTCGGTGTTCCCGGTCATGGAAAAACTCAAGGAGGCCTATATCGCGCTGAACCCGGATGTCAGCATCGAGGTGCAACAGACCGATTCATCGGCGGGGATACAGGCCACCCTTGAGGGTATATGCGACATCGGCATGGCCTCGCGAGCGCTTAAGGACAGCGAGGCAGGCGCAGGCCTCAAGACGACGGTCATCGCGCGCGACGGCATCGCCGTCATCGTCAACAAGGATTCGAACCTGCAGGGCCTCACCAGCGAACAGGTAAAAGACATTTATACCGGAACCGTCACGCGCTGGGAGGATCTCGCGAGTTCATAATCATAAAGTAGGTGTAACGATGAATCAGATGAACAGAGTTAAGGAGACAGCGGCGCGCATCCTGTTTTTGGGTGCCGCCTGTGTCTCCATTTTTGCGGTTGCTTTGATTTGCCTGTTCCTTCTTGTCAATGGGGTTCCCGCCATCGCGGAAATCGGGCTATTCGAGTTCCTCAGCGGAACAACGTGGCGCCCGGCAAACAATCTCTACGGAATCGCGCCGATGATTATAGGTTCGCTGTACGTAACGGCAGGCGCGCTCATCGTCGGCGTACCGCTCGGCCTGCTCTGCGCCATCTATATGGCACGCTTCGCCTCGGCGCGCATGCTGCGCTTCATGCGCCCCGCCATGGAACTGCTCGCGGGCATCCCCTCGGTGGTCTTTG
Source organism: Coriobacteriales bacterium (assembly GCA_031254905.1). The sequence continues at coordinate 5,317 of JAIRTN010000146.1, read as the reverse complement.
GCTTTTTCGGTCTGATGCTCATCGTCCCCCTCATCCGCAGCATCTTTTCGGTGCAGGGCCTGAGCATGCTCGCCGCCTCCCTGCTCTTGGGGATAATGATTCTGCCGACCATCATCACGGTTGCCTATTCCTCGCTCACGGCGGTCCCCGAAAGTTATTACGAGGGCGGCTTGGCGTTGGGCGCCAGCCACGAGCGCTGCGTCTTTAAACTCGTCTTTCCCGCCGCCGCCTCGGGAATCATGGCAGGAATCATACTCGGCATAGGCCGCGCCGTCGGTGAGACAATGGCGGTCGTCATGGTCATCGGCAATCAACCGCGGATACCCTCAGGCATACTCGAGGGCGCCCGCACCCTCACCGGCAACATCATACTGGAAATGGGCTACGCGGCCGACCTGCATCGGGGCGCGCTGATAGCCACGGCCGTTGTCCTTTTCGTGTTTATCCTCCTTATCAACAGTTTGTTCTACGTCCTCAGTAGGAAGGTGAGATCATGAGCCGTGTACAGTGGAATTCTCGAAGAATCAGGCGGGCCGCCCTTATCACCCCCGTCTTGTTCGGCGTTCTTGTTCTTATTGCCGCCGCTCCCCGTTGCTTCATGAACAGGAAGGCTGGGTCATGAAATGGAGCCCGGACACTTCGGCGGCGCAGGCGGAGGCTCAGCGCCAGCCCGCCCGCGACCGAAGCCGGGATTCGCGCGGTAGGAGCCCGGGCGCGCGTTTTGCCCGCGGGGCTGTGTACGTTGGCGCCGCCATCAGCACGGCCTTCCTCGTCTTCATCATCGGCTACATCCTCGTCATGGGCATACCCCACATCCGCCCGAGCCTGTTTGCGTGGACCTACAACTCCGTCAACGTTTCGCTCATGCCCGCCCTCATCAACACGCTGCTCATGGTGCTTATCGCACTGGCAATAGCAACCCCGCTGGGGCTTTTTGCGGCCATCTACCTCGTAGAATACACCAAACGCGGCAACCGCCTCGTAAAATTCATCCGCCTCATGGCCGAGACACTCTCGGGCATACCCTCCATCGTCTACGGCCTCTTTGGCATGCTGCTGTTCGTCACGACCTTCGGCTGGGGCCTGTCGCTCATGGCGGGCGCCTGCACGCTTGCCATCATGGTTTTGCCGCTCATCATGCGCACCTCAGAGGAGGCGCTCAAAGCCGTGCCTGATTCGTATCGCGAAGGAAGTTTTGGATTGGGAGCGGGACGGCTGCGAACGGTATTCAAAGTAATCGTCCCCTCTGCCATGCCCGGCATCCTCGCTGGCGTCATTTTGGGAATCGGCAGGGTGGTGGGGGAGACAGCCGCGCTGATGTATACGGCTGGGTCGGTTGCCGAGATTCCGGAGGGCGCCTTCGATTCGACGCGTACGCTTGCCGTCCACATGTATATACTCGCGAGCGAAGGGCTTCATTTGGAGGAGGCCTACGCCACCGCCGTGGTACTGTTAGTCATAGTCGTTCTCATCAATACGGCAAGTTCTGCGCTTGCGCGTAGGATGACGAAGGGACGCAGCGTATGAGCGCACAAGAGAAAATTGTCGTCGAAGACCTCGATTTGTACTACGGCAGCCTGCATGCCCTCAAGTCGGTCAATCTGAAGGTATACGAAAACCGCATCATGGCCCTCATCGGGCCCTCGGGTTGCGGAAAATCCACCTTCATCAAAACCCTCAATCGTATGAACGACCTCGTAGAGGGTTGTCGCATAACGGGCAGCGTGATGCTGGACGGCAAGGACATCTATCGCAACATCGATACCAATGAGCTGCGCAAACGCGTGGGAATGGTCTTCCAGAAACCCAACCCTTTCCCGATGAGCGTCTATGACAACATTGCCTTTGGGCCGCGGGCGCACGGGGTGCGCTCCAAGGTGAAACTCGACCATATCGTGGAGCGCTCCTTGCGCGATGCCGCCTTGTTCGACGAACTCAAAGACCGTCTGAAGGCGGGGGCCCTAGGGCTTTCCGGCGGACAGCAGCAGCGGCTGTGCATCGCTCGAGCGCTTGCGGTTGAGCCGGAGGTTTTATTGATGGATGAACCGACCAGCGCGCTTGACCCCATATCGACCGCCCATATCGAGGACCTTGCCACGCAACTCAAGGAGCGCTATACCATCGTCATCGTCACCCACAATATGCAGCAGGCGGCAAGAATATCAGACGACACGGCCTTCTTCCTGCTCGGCGAGATAGTAGAATGTTCAGACACGGCCACGTTATTCTCGATACCGAGCGACAGGCGTACGGAGGATTACATCACCGGAAGATTCGGTTAGGTTTCTCGGATTTTGAAGACAAGGGCTTTGGAGATAAAGGAGTACCGACATGGCGCGTGAGTTATTCGATGAGCAGTTGGCGAGACTTGATACCGAACTTTTGAAGATGGGAGCGCTCGTTGAGCATGTGTTGGCCGGCGCGACCCGCGCCTTGGAATCCGGCGATACCTCGCAGGCGCTCGAACTCATAGAATCGGACAACGAAATCGACCAGAAGGAGCGCGACATCGAGACCCTGTGTCTGAACCTGCTTCTCAGGCAACAGCCGGTCGCGCGCGACCTGCGCAGAATCAGCGCCGCCCTCAAGATGATTACCGACATCGAGCGCATCGGCGACCAAGCCGCCGATATCTGCAAGATAGTTCTGAATATGGAGTACAGCACGGCGGAGGCGCTGCTGCGCGTGCGGCATCTGCTCGAACTGGGAAGGGCGGCAAGTTCGCAGGTCAGCGCGTCCATCGATGCCTTTGTTGCCCATGACCTTGAGCGTGCCCAGACGGTGATTGCCAACGACGATACCGTCAACAGCCTTTTCAGGGTTGTAAAGGGCGAGCTCTTTGCGTGGATGCGTTCGGCGGAAGAAACACAGGCCGTCACCATCGACCTTCTGCTTATCGCCAAGTACTTCGAGCGCATCGGCGACCATGCGCAAAATATTGCGGAATGGGTGGAATACTCCATCACCGGGATTCATAAAGGAGCCCTAATCACGTGAGCGCACTTATTTATTATGTAGAGGATGACCAAAACATCCGGGATCTCGCCTGTTATGCCCTCGAGCAGTCGGGATTTGAAACGGTTGGCTTTCCAGACGCTGCCGGTTTTATCCCCATTTGTGAGAAACGTATGCCAGACCTGTTGCTTCTCGACATCATGTTGCCGGGTACGGACGGGCTGACCCTTCTGAGAGAAGTACGCGCTAATGTGCGACTATGTGATTTACCTATCATGATGATAACCGCTCGGGCAACCGAACTCGACCTCGTGTGCGGGCTTGAGGCGGGTGCGGACGATTATCTTGCCAAGCCGTTTGGGATGATGGAACTGGTCTCGCGCGTGAATGCTTTGCTGCGTATGGCGGCGCGGGGGCGCGACAGGAGCGAGCGCGAGGGCGGCAACGCGTTTGTGTGCGGGGCGCTGACGCTGGAGGAGCCGCAGCATCGGGTGTTGGCTGATGGTCGGGAGGTTGACCTTACCGCGAAGGAGTTTGCGCTGCTCAGGACGTTGATGGGGCAGCCTGAGCGGGTTTTTACGCGCGGGCAGTTGCTGGAGCGGGTTTGGGGTTATGAGTATGGGGAGGGCACGCGGACCGTTGACGTGCATATTCAGACGTTGCGGCAGAAGTTGGGTGAGGCCGGTGCGCAGATTGGGACGGTGCGGGGTGTGGGGTATCGCCTGAGGGAGCGCGGGGCGGAGAAGCGATGATGGGCACCTTAACAGGACGCATTTTTAGGAACATCTTTTTTACCGCGCTGGCGGTGGTGCTGCTGACGGGCATCCTTTTTGCGGGGCTTGCCTACACGGTGCTCGACAGCCAGTTGCGCCGCGAGTTGCTCAACACCATCGACGTTATCGAGAGCGCGCTGCCCGCCGAGGACGATGAGGCGGCCTACCTCGGGCGGCTCGTGATGCGGGACATCCGCGTGACGTGGATAGCCGCCGACGGCGCGGTTCTCCACGACAGCGTCGCCAGCGACGACGTCGAGTTTGAGAACCACTTCAACCGTCCGGAGGTCCAAGAGGCGCTGCGAAGCGGCAGCGGGATTGCCAGCCGCCATTCGAGCACCTTGGACGCCGAGACCCTCTACGCCGCCCGCCTGCTGCCCGACGGCACGGTTCTTCGGGTCGCGGGGACGCAGCGAAGCATCATCGGGCACATGGCGGCCGTGGCAGTCCCCGGCATTCTCGTCTTGCTCGCGGTGGCTGGCGTTGCGGCGCTGACCGCGCGCTTTACGGCCAAGCGGATGCTCAACCCCTTGGATGCCCTCGACTTTGAGCAGCCGCTGGCAAACGAAACCTACCCCGAACTTGCGCCTCTGCTGACGCGCCTCAATACCTCGCGGCGCGAGATTATCGAGCGCAATGCCCAGCTAGACGCCCAACGCGGCGAGTTTGACGTGGTGACTGGCAACATGCGGGAGGGCCTCGTTCTTTTCGACACGCAGGGCCGGGTGCTGTTTATCAACGCCGCGGCCGCCGAGTTGTTCGGCGTGGGTTCTTCTGACGTCGCGGGCCGGCACCTGCTCGCGCTCAGCCGCGACGACAGCATCCAGCGCGTGGTGGAATCCGCGCTTCGGGGCAGGCGCGCCGAGGGCCACATCGAGCAGGATGGGCGCGTCTATCGCCTTTTGGCGAGCCCGGTTTTTGCGGCGGTGGGTGGGGTTGGCGGGTTGCGGGGTGGGGCGCTTGGTGAGGGTGAGGCCGCCACGGACGCGGCGCTCAACGGAGCCGGTGCCGCCACGGACGCGTCGCTCAATGGAGCCGGTGCCGCTACGGACACGGCGCTCAATGAGAAAAATGGGGATACTGACGGGGTGGCAAGCGGAGCCGCGCTACTCGCCCTTGACGTAACCGAGTGGTATCGCGCTGACGTGCAGCGCAGGGAGTTTACGGCAAATGTTTCTCACGAACTCAAGACCCCGCTGACCGTCATCAACGGCTATGCTGAACTCATGGAGCGCGGAATGGTGGAGAAGGACGACGTGGTTCGCTTTACGCGGCTCATCCATGATGAGGCGACGAGGCTTATCACGCTTGTCGATGACATCATCACGCTCTCGCAACTCGACGAGAAGGAGGAGAGCCTTGAGGGCTTTGCTGCCTTTGAGGAAGTTAACCTCGTTACGCTTGTCCACGAGGTGTCGGGGCGTTTGGCATCCTTTGCCCAAGGGCGCGAAGTGAGGCTGGATGCGCAGATTGCGGAAGGTGAGGTGCTAGTCTTTGGCATCCCGCTTCTGCTCTCAAGGATGCTCTATAACCTCGTGGAAAACGGCATACGCTACACCAACCCCGGCGGCGAGGTCAGGGTGGTAGTT
>JAIRTN010000139.1 GCA_031254905.1 Coriobacteriales bacterium | reverse complement strand
CGCGTCGTCGTAGCCGTAGACGAAGTAGCAGAGGTTGTTGTTGGTTCGCTCGCGGCCGGGAAAGCCGATGATGTTGCGCTCGGCGTCGATTAAGACGGCCCTGTGGTTATAGAGCGCCTCGGAGCCATGGGTGTAGACGATTTCTGTGGAGAGCTCGCTTACGTCGAAGGGGTTGGAGATGTCGAACATGCTGAGCTTCATCCACGTGGAGCGCCCGTCCTCTGCGTCGTAGCCAAGGCCGAGCAGGCGCCCGGAGGCGAAGGGGTGCAGGTAGGTGCTGAAGCCGGGGATTTTGAGTTCGCTTGTGACTTTTGGTGCCTTGGGGTTGGAGAGGTCGAGAGCGAACAGGGGGTCCGTCTGACGAAACGTGACCATGTAGCCGACCGGGCCGGCGAAGCGGACGCTGTAGATGCGCTCGGTTGCCGCCAAACCCGTGATGGAGCCGAGGGGAGCCAGCGAGGAATCGAGTACGTAGATTGCGTTGGTCGAGATGTTCTCGCCGCTGGGTTGGTAGACTTCGACGCCTTGACTTGGGTCTCTTAAGACGCGGTAGGAGTGGTCTTCGACGGTGAGAGCGAGGCGGAGGTTGCCCTCGTACTCGTCGAGCGAGAACTGGTTGAGCAGCGTGCCATCAATAACGCACTGGGCTCCTACGTCGAGCCGGCCGTCCCCGATGCCGATGCGCACAATCTGGGTTACGTACTTGTTGGTGTACTCGACGATGGTATAGACGCTCTCCGTAAAGGGCTCGCTTTGCTCCATAGTGTAGAGTGATGAAGCGAGATAGAGATTGTCATAGCCCATGTAGACGGTGCTGGCCTCGCCGAGTACCGTTTTTTGGTCGAGGCGCTCGTGCGTTCTGATGTCATAAGAGGTGACAACCGTGTAGTTTGGCTGGCGCACAGCGGGCATGATGCGGATGTCCTCAACGAGCATGCACTCGCGCGCCTGACCCTCTCCCAGCATCGGCACGAAGGTGCCCGGCTCCTCGAGTTTGGCATCGCCGGGGAGGTAATAGCTGCTGATAAGGTAGAGCGCGCCGTCGTACAGCCGCGAACTGCGGTAGTCGCCACTTTGCGCGAACTCCGTGAGCAGCGCCGGTGCGCGGCGGTTGCTGATGTCGTAGAAGGCGAGACGGGTTTCGAAGACGGGGGGTAGGTAGGACGGCACCGGGGCGATGTCTGGGAGGATGTCTGGGGAGGGTTCGATGGGGGGGATGCTGCCGGGCGAGCCGGCGCTGCCCGCCGCGCTGCCGGGCGAGCCGGCGCCGGGTGAGCCGGCGCCGGTTGAGCCAGCGCCGGTTGAGCCGTCCGCCGAGCCGGCACTGCCGGGTGAGCCGGCGCTTGTGGCTGAACTGGCGTTTGAATTTGAGGACGAGGATGAGTCGGAGGTTGGATTGGAGTTGGAGGTTGGGTTTGGGAGCGGAAACACATCCATCGGATACTCGGAATAGCTGATAAGCACGGCAAGAATATCTCCGCTGATATAGAACTCTTGCGGATAAATGCTCATGAGCGTCGCGTCGTCTTGCCTAGAGAGCCGCAGGCGAGACAGTTCGGCCGTGTCCGCGCCGGCCGCCTCAAATATCACAAGTTCGCCCTGCGCGAGCGCATAGATATACGAGCCATCCGTCTTAACGATGTCGGCCTCATCTATGCCCTTTACCTGAGTATTTGTCTCCGAGTACTCGCCCGTTTCGCCCTTGTCTGCCTCCCCGCTTGTGGCGAGGCCCGGCATCATGGGCTCGACTGTGGTTTCTGGCGTCAAGTCTGGCGAAGGGGCTGCGTCGGGTGGGTTTGATGGGGAGGCGGACGTGCCCTTCTCCCCTCCTGACCCTCCCTGATTCGCCCCTGAGCCTTCGTTCGACGTGGGCGTGGTTTGATTCATTCCCTCGTCGACGGCGGTGCCGGCATCTGCCATCACGCCGAAACCGCTGTCGTAGCCGTAAAGGCCGCGATTCCTCAGGCTCATCTCATCTAAGATGCTATAGAGTTCCCGATAATCGGCGGGGGCACGTACCGGGCCTTCCGCAACAAGCGTTTGGGGGTTTCTCGGCGCGAAGGATCCTAGGAGCAACTTCCAGTCGCCTGAGGAAAAGAAGTTCAAGAAAAGACTTCCCGCCACTACCACGAGGATGAACGCGGCCGCAATCGAAAGAGAGATGGTAGCGCGGCGCCTGCGCTGCGAAGCCCTTCCCTTCGTCGCTGCGGTTGGGGCGGGAGGAGCGGCGGCGGAAGCCGACGGGGGCGCTGCTGCTGCTGCCGACACATCGGCCTGCTCTGAGCCCGGCACCTCAGCCTCAAGCGCCGCGTCGAGGCGGGACAAGAGGTCCTCACTCGGCTTCATCTGCTCACGCATATCCTTAAAGATGCTGTTATCCATCGAAATACTCTCCTTTCAACCTGTCGCGCATCTGGGCGCGCCCGCGCGAGAGCCGCACCTTTACGGTTCCTACTTCGATGTCCAGTGCCGCGCTGATTTGCGCTATGGACATATCCTCGAAATAGAACAGGTGCAAAACCGAGCGGTATATGCTGGGAAGTTCTTGGAGGGCGACGAAAACAGCGTCCTGCTCGTCGGTGCGGAAGCGGAAACTCTCATCCGCGCCTCTTTCGATGTCTCGTTCGTGGAGGGGAACAACCTTACGACGCCAAGAACTTGAAACCAACTGGCGTACGCAATTGAGCGTCGTTGTGATGAGCCACGCCTTTTGCCTCTCCTCATCTTCAAAAAGGGGCTGTTTGCGATGGTAGACAAGGAACACCTCTTGAAACACATCGTCAGCGTCGCTGCGGTTCTTCGTGTGTGTCAGGGCGATGCCGTAGACCATATCCCGATACTGGGCAAGCACCTGCGCGGTACTGGGACAGGCTCTTGTTGGCACGGCGTTCATAGCCCTCCAATCATCGATGTCCATCGAACTTCCTTAAGAAGAAATCCATCTTGACGGCAAAAAGGTAACAGAAAAGACGAAAATTCTTAAGATTCGGTGGAAACACCAAGATTCACGGCGCGATACGCGGGGAAAATCCCCGCGCCGATGCCGAGCAGCACGCAGTCGCCGAGCAGCACCAATAAAAAGCCCGGGTCCAAAACCGGGGCAAAGTTTACGGTCATCAACTCCGCGGTCATGCCGCCAACAATGCCGAAGGCCGCAAGCAGACCAAGAGCAATGCCGAGGACGGCAGCGGCGAGACAGACGATGAGCGAGGTCAACACAACGGCTCGGGCGATGTCAACAGAAGTCGCGCCTATCGCCCGACGCATTTCGATTTCCGCGCGCCGCTCGATGACGGAGGAATGCGTCGTCGTCGAAAGGGCGAGCGCCCCAACCGAGGTAGAGACAAAGACGATGGCGATGAGCATCACCCGGAGGGCTCCCATGTTCTCAGCGAGCCACGTGATTTCCGCCAGAGACAGGGCGGCGGAAGCGGGAGTGCTTTGCGAAAGGAAGTCCAAGCCCTTATCCATCGCTGAAAGTGTCACGGCAGCCCCCATACCGATGACGATGCCGCAGGGCGCAAGCGCAAAACGCACGCGCCGGGGCCTGAGCACGTCCGCAACCTCGCGCAGCATATCGCCAACGGTCATCGACGCCACCACCCTTCCTTGACGAAATTGCCCGCAAGCGCCTCGTCGATGGAGAAAACTATCGGGATGCCCAGTTCGTCAGCCGCCAAGGTCCAGTCGATGGGGTAGGCGAATATCGTCTTTGCCTCCTCCTCGGCCTCGAGCAGCATCTGGTAGGGGTCGTCGACGTCTTCTTTCTCGACGACGGCCTCGCGCTCCCCCATCAGGGGATGCACGGCAAGAATCTTGTCCTCAAGGAGGTAACAGCTATCGGCGAGTTCGGTCGCGAGGAGGTCTTGGTCGATGACGATAAGCGTTCTGCCCGCCCCCCGCTGGTCGGCGAAAAGGGAGCAAACGAGGTTTTTGCTCTCCCGGGTCAGCGCGGCAAAGGGCTCGTCGGCGACGATGAGTTCGGGGCCGGTGACGAGGGCGCGGGCTATCTGCACGCGTTGCCGTTGGTCTTTGGTGAGGTCGCGGCAGCGCTGCGACGCGAGGCCCTCAAGGCGCACGGACCGCAGCGCGGAGAGGGCGCGCGCGGGGCGGGAGGAGGGCACTGTGCCCGCATAGGAAAGCGGGAGCGCGACATTGCGCAGCACCGTGGCGTCCATGAGCAGCGTTGGTTCTTGGGCGATAATGCCGATGCGCGCGCCACGAAGGGCGGCGCGAGCACGCGGCGTGAGAGTGCCGAGATCCTCCCCGAGCAAGGTAACTCGCCCCGAATCCGGCAAATCAAGGCCGGCAAGCGCGCGAAACAGCGTCGTCTTGCCCGAGCCGGACGCGCCAACTATCGCAACAAACTCCCCGCTACGCGCCTCAAAATTGACGTCGCGAAGCACGGCCGTGCTTCCCAGCCGGGCTCGATAACTCTTATGAAAACCAGAAAGCGCTGCCGCAACAGACATCGATGCCTCCCCCACGGGCCTCCTGTGCAGTACCCTGCCGTTTTGAACCCGTCTATTCTATCAGGTGTGCCAAAAAATGCCACCTGCGCAACGCAGCTTCGTCCCCAAAAACCCGCGCCGGCTGCGGCTGGCTGCGGGCATGAGGCTTTTTGCGCGGACGACAACGGGGTAAGAGAGGGGGAATTATAGGGATAAGGGGCGGGGCGTTTTGGGGGATGCGGCTCGCCCTTATCCCCATTATTCAGCGCCGTGCCCCGCTTACGCAGGTGCAGGGTTGCTCGTTGAGATTTGCGCCACAGTGCGGGCAGAGGCCGGCG
>JAIRTN010000026.1 GCA_031254905.1 Coriobacteriales bacterium | reverse complement strand
GTGGTCGAAGGGGCAGGTGAGAGTCGCACGCACGCGGCGGGAGAAGAAGAAGTACAGCGCAACCGGCAATGACATCACCCGCAGATGAGTCAAAGAAGTCGCGAGAGAAGTTCCGGCGTTGACGAGCATAAGGGTATCGGCAACGCTGAGCGTAAATATCACGAGGCTGCCGATACAGACAAAGGGCCGAGCGAGCCGCTTGCGGCGCATGATGAGCCAAACGACAACACCGGAGAAAATGGCATCGGTAAAGCCGAGATAGTCGCCGAACACAAATACGATTTGTCCGTGCGACAAAAACAGCAAAGCCACGACATTCAACACGACGATGGAGGCAAAATACACCTGTAGCAGACGCAGGAAACCGAGGCGCCGGCCGTAGTGCCGAAGCACACCCGAGGGGTTTCGCCATGACGGCCGAGAACTTTCGAGGCGGCCACAGGGCTCGAGCAACTCAGAAGAAGGAGCGGTAGACTGAGAAAAATCGGACACGATAAAAACCAAGGCTCATTCAGTCACATGACGTGACGGGGGTTAGTTCAGGCAAAACACGCCGCGGAGCCGCAAAAAAACATCCCGGGCGCCTTTGTACCTCTCATCTTACCCACGCGACGACGCTGTGCGCACAATGCGCAAACATGCGTAGGAGATACGTCGATGAGCCGTCACGCGAACTGCCGTTCACCCGCTCATTGGTGCCGGTTAGCAGGGAGAGATTCGAGCCGCCCTTGCGTAGCGTTATTCTCCCTCACCGCTCTTTTCTCTTAAGGTTGCGACTTCATCGTCGCGCAGGTGGCGCCATTCGCCCCGCTTGAGGTTGCCAAGCGTAAGGGAGCCGAAGGCCTCGCGCTCGAGTTTGAGTACCGGGTGTCCGACGTGCGTAAACATGCGTTTGACCTGATGTTTGCGGCCCTCGCCTATCGTGCACCAGACCGTTGTTTGCCAAGGCGAGAAGGTTTTGTCCTCCTCGAGGCGCAGGCGCTCGCGCGCCGTGAGGGGCTTGCGCTCAACCGTGCCGATTTCGATGAGGGCCGGCTGCGTTATGCCGTCGCTGAGCAGGATGCCCTCGCGGAGCATGTCCGCCTCCTGCTCGCTGAGGATGCCATCGACGAGTGCCCGATAGCGCTTGCTGACTTTGTGGCGCGGGTGCAGCACGGCGTGGGCGAGTTCGCCGTCGGTCATAAAGAGGAGCAGGCCCGTGGTGTCGAAGTCGAGGCGCCCCACGGGAAACAGCCCGGGGTAGGCCTCGCTCGGGACGAGTTCCCGGACGGTTGGGCGCCCTTGGGGGTCGAGCATCGTGGTGAGGTAGCCCGCGGGTTTGTTAAGCATGAGATAGGTATGCGCTTTTCTGCTGTTGATGGGCGTCCCGTCGACGCAGACTTCGTCGCTGAGCGGGTCGATTTTGCGGCCGAGTTCGGTGATGATAACGCCGTTGACCGCGACGCGGCCGGCGGTCATGAGGTTTTCGGAGCCGCGGCGGGATGCTACCCCGGCACGCGCGAGGAATTTTTGCAGGCGCAGGGGATAGGGCGAAGGGGCCGAGGGCTCGGGTGAGGCTGGCGGCGCCGGTGAGGCTGGCGGCACGTGCTGCGCGGGTGAGGGCTCGTGTGGGGGCACTGGCTCTGGCGGGGGTGTGGGCGAAAGGTCAGTCAACGAACTCCACATCGTCGTCGTCGTCGTCATCATCATCATCATCGGGGTCGTAGGTGTCTTCGAGGGGATTTGGGGCGGGTTGACGACGTTTGGTGCCGTCCTCATCCCTATATTCATCTTCATCTTCGTACTCGTCATCGCCCTTGCTTGGCGCGGGAGGCCTCCCTGCCGAAAGGCGCGCGCGGATGTACTCCCGGCTCTCCTCGTCGGGAGCGAATTCCTCGAGCGGCGGGAGTTCTCTGAGGCTTCTGAGGCCGAATTTCTCCAGAAAGGTGCGCGTGGTTGCGTAGAGGATTGCGTTGCCGGGGCCGGAGTCGCGCCCAGCCTCGCGGACGAGGCCTTTTTCGACGAGCGAGGATATGACGGCGTCTGAGTTGACGCCGCGGATGCCGTTGACGGCGGCGCGGGTGGTGGGTTGGTGGTAGGCGATGACGGCGAGCGCCTCGAGGGCTGCCTGCGAGAGCGAACGTGTGTCCCACGATATGACGTAGCGCTCGATGAGGCTGTGGAAGGCGGGGTGGCTGTAGAGGCGCCAGCCGCCGGCGACTTCGCGCAGTTGGATGCCGCGCTCCTCCTCCTCGAAGCGCGTGGAGAGAGAACTGAGGACGGTGTCGACCTCGGTGGGGTTTCTGTTGAGTATTTTAGCGAGCGTGGCGGCGCTTACCGGCTCGTCTGAAACGAACAGCAGCGCCTCGACCGCACCCTCGAGTGGATAGTCGTCAGTGGTGGGGGTGGCTTGGGTTGAGGCTGGGGCTGGGATGGCCGGGGCTGGGGCTGGGGCGGCTGGGGCGGGCGCGACGGGCGCAGTAGGCGCAGTAGGCGCGAGGGTGGGGGTCGTATCAGGCATCGGTTCCTCCGTTTTGCTCAAGCGACTGGATGAATTCATCCAGCGCATCTGCTTCATCCGTGCTGGGCGCCGGGGCCCATTGGCTTGGGTCGCGGTAATGAATGTCTATCTCGCCATACTGGTCTTCCTGCTCGATGTCTATCATCCCGCGATGGTACAACTCCAACAGGGCAAGGAAACTCACGACGATGATTGTTGTGTCGGGCGTGTTGGGTGCGTTGGGCGTGCCGCCCACACCAGCGGCGCCGGTGTCGTAGGCCTCGCTGGCCTCGGCAAGCAGCTTGCTGAAGGTGACGCTTTTCTTCCTCTCAAGACGCCTGATAATCTCGTCGATACGCGCCTCGACCGGCAGGGGTTTGGCGGCTATATGCTCGGCCTCCAGCAAAAAGACCTCCCTGCGCGCGGCAAGGTCGGCGCAGATGACGGCAAGCCCGTGGAGCGTGACCCCTTCAAGATAATCGGGGAGAAGACCGACGAAGGGGCTCTCGAGGCCCGCTTGGCGCGCGTACATGCGACTTTCTGTTTCGAGGCGCGCGCCCAGCGCCGCGGCGATGTTTTTGAACTGCTTGTAGGCGATGAGGCGGGTTACTAAGATGTCGCGTGCCTCGGTTGGGGAAAGGTCATCGAGGTCCTCGCCGAGGCTGACCGCCTCGTCGGGAAGAAGCGATGAGGCCTTGAGGGCAAGCAGCGTGGCGGCCACCACGAGAAAATCGCTGGCGACGTCCATGTCGAAGGCACGCATGGTGTCGATATGCTCAAGATACTGGTCGGCAACCTCGGTTACTGAGATGGCGCCGATGTCTATCTTCTGCTCGCTGACCAGCGCGAGCAGCAAATCAAAGGGGCCCTCGAACGATTCTATCTTCACCCGATATGACACGGCAGGCCCTCCGTAAACTCTACGAGGTTCATCCGAAATAATCTATCTTCATGGCCGCGCGAACCTCGCGAAGCGTCACGGCGGCAACCTCATTTGCGCGCTCGGTGCCCTCGTTTAGCATCGCGAATACCGCGGCTTTGTCCTTCGCAAATTCGACGCGGCGCTCACGAATGGGCGCAAACTCGGCGTTGAGTACCTCAAACAGGTAGTCTTTGACCTTTACATCCCCGAGGCCCCCGCGCCGATAATGCTCCTTGAGCCCTTCGATATGGGCAGCGTCGGTGCCAAACACGTCCAGATAGGTGAATACGGTGTTGCCCTCCACCTTGCCGGGGTCGTCAACGCGCAGATGCCCGGGGTCCGTGTACATCTGGCGCACCTTCGCGCGCAGGGTTTTCTCGTCGTCGGCAAGGTAGATGCCGTTGCCGAGCGACTTGCTCATCTTGGTATCGTTGCCCGTGATGCCGGGCAGGCGCTGAGAGCGCTCGTCGGCGGGAATGAGCGCCTCCGGCTCGACGAGTACCTCGCCGTAGATGCCGTTGAAGGAGCGCACTATCTCACGGGTCTGTTCTATCATCGGAAGCTGGTCGGCCCCGACGGGCACCACATGCGCCTTGCAGAAGGTGATGTCTGCCGCTTGGCTCACGGGATAGCACACGAAGCCCGCCGGCACGCCGCCGCCGAAAGCTTTCTGCGCAATCTCCGCCTTGACGGTGGGGTTGCGCTCGAGCCGGGCGAGGGTTACGAGGTTGAGGTAGTAGACCGTCAACTCGGGCAAGACCGGCATCAGCGACTGGATGCAGATAGTGGTTCTGCTTGGGTCGAGACCCACCGCAAGATAGTCGAGCGCCACCTCATACACGTTGTCGCGCACCTTTTGCGGGTCCTTGAAGTTATCGGTAAGCGCCTGCACATCCGCGATGAGGACGAAGCAGTCGTACTCCCCCGAGTTTTGGAGTTGCACGCGGTTTTTGAGCGAGCCAACATAATGGCCCAGATGTAGCTGGCCCGAAGGCCGGTCTCCTGTTAGGAGGACTTTTCTCATAGGTTCACCTGTACTTTCTCATCACAGGGATTCTATCAGAAGAAGAGACGGATGGGAGGCCGGAAGGGGGCGTTAGTATCCCCATTAATCCTTTTATTGTCTACGTCAATCGCTAGGGCATGAGGAGGTTGGCAAGGTTGCCAGCCGTGAGGTTGAGGTAGATGCTGAGGGGATTGAAGCCGATGACCATGGGAAGCACGATGACCACAAGCATGAGGATGGGCAAGGCGTAGCGCTGGACTTTGTACCATGTGGGCAGGGCTTTTTTGGGGAGAAACGGCATGATGAGGCTTGAGCCGTCGAGCGGCGGAAGGGGTATGAGGTTGAAGAACATGAGGTAGAGATTGATGAGAACGAACAGGTGAAGCGCCGTAAAGAGCCAGTACATGAGGTCTCTGTTGGCGATGAGGGGCAGCGGAGAGTAGGCGAGAACGTTGGCGATGATGGCGGCGATGAGCGCCATGAGCAGGTTGGAGGCGGGGCCGGCGATGCCCGTGAGGACCTCCCCCACCCTGATGTTTTTGAAGTAGCGGGGATTGTAAGGCACCGGCTTGGCGTAGCCGAAGACCGGCAAGCCGGAAACCGCCAGCAGAATTGGCAGAAGGACGGTGCCGAAGGGGTCGACGTGCTTGAGGGGGTTGAGGGTGATGCGGCCCTGCGACTTGGCGGTGGGGTCGCCGAGCAGGTTGGCGACGAAGCCGTGCGCCACCTCGTGGACGATGATGGCGGGCGCGAAGCACAGGAGGCTGATGATGGCGAAGATAAGTTGTTGGCTGCTCACGATTCCCTTTCGCACTACCCTTCGGTTTTCTCTTATATGACAAGCCTACCATAATCTCATGCTCGGCTCGCCTCCAAGTTCTCAACCGCTGCGTGACAGAATGAGCGCCGCCAACCCCTCAGCGCGCCTCCATCATGCCAGCCCCAAACACCCGTCCCACATCAGGTATACTAAAATCACGCGTCATCGCCGGGCCCTGTCGCGTCGAAGAAACCCGTTGCCCGGACACCTTATCGGTGCTGTACCTGAGGAGAATCGATGAAACCCAAAGCAACAAACACCCCAGAACGCCCTGCGGCGCTCGCAGCGCCCCTATCGCCCGCGGCAGCCAAA
>JAIRTN010000071.1 GCA_031254905.1 Coriobacteriales bacterium | reverse complement strand
GGCACCTCTGCGCGCGTCGCTGCCGTCATCGGGCCAGAGGGTGGATTTTCTGAAGCGGAGGCGGCATGCATCAGAGCCGCGGGCGGACACACCATAACGATGGGCTCGACCATACTCAGGACCGAGACCGCCGCAGTGGTGGCCTGCGCCCTCATTCTCTACCATCTGGGCGGGCTGGGTGCCTGTGCGACGAGTGAAGCCTACGAGGCGCGTGATGCGGCTGGAGAAGGAGCTAGTGAGGGCACTTCCGCCAACTCGAGCCCTCAAGGGACACGCGATGCTTCCTGAGTTTTTTGTCCACAACCTTGGCTGCAAGGTCAATCGCGTCGAATCCGACGCGCTCAGTGCCGCGCTTTTAGAGGCGGGCGGCACATGGGTCGAACGCGACTGCGCACGCGTCGTCATCATAAACACCTGCACCGTCACTGGCGAGGCCGAGGCAAAAACCCGCAAGGCGATACGGCAGGCCCTCGGCACCCCTCGCGAACCATGGGTCATCGCGACAGGCTGCGCCATAGCGATGGACAAGGAGGCCTATCAAGCCCTCGGCGAGCGCGTCATAGCCGAACCGGACCGTCTGCTGGCACAGGCCAAGGCACTTGAGCTGCTGGGGCTGCAAGAATCCTTTGAGCGGGGCGCCGAAACTCCCACTCCTGCTCCTGCGCCCACCTTCCGCACACGCAAGGGCATTAAGATACAAGATGGTTGTGATAACAACTGCAGTTATTGCCTCGTACGCCTCGCCCGTGGCCCCTCACGCTCGGTGCCCCGCGACGCGATAGTGGAGCAGGTATGCGCGGCCGAGCGCGAAGGGATTCGCGAAGTTGTGCTTACGGGAGTGAATGTGGGAAGTTACGATGACGGGGGATACGTGCTTTCCCAGCTCATTGCCGACCTTATCCCCGTTATAACAAAACTGCGTATACGGCTTTCCTCTATCGAGCCGCAGCATCTCTCTGATGATTTGTTGGAACTGATGGCGTCTTCTGAGGGGCGTTTGTGTGCCCACCTTCATCTTCCTTTGCAAAGTGGCTGCGATTGGACGCTTGAGGCGATGGCGCGTCCCTATGACAGCGCGTTTTTTGCCGAACGGGTTGAGCGGGCGCGAGACCTTATGCCGCGGCTTGCCCTTACGACGGATGTTATCGTGGGGTTTCCCGGGGAGCGCGATGAGGATTTTGAGCAGAGCATGGTGTTTTGTGAGCGTATGGGCTTTGCGCGCATGCATGTGTTTCGGTATTCGCGGCGGCCGCAAACGCCGGCGGCCGAGATGTCTGGGCAGGTTGCGCCGCAAGTTATTGCGCAGCGTGCGCGCACCTTGCATGCGCTTGCTGAGCGCATGCGTCGACGTGATGCCCGAGCGCGCGTTGGGAGCCGCGAGATGGTGCTTGTTGAAGGGCGGGGCGTTGGCACGAGTGAGAGTTACCACCGTGTTGCTGTTTGCGCGGATGGGGCGGCGGGAGAACTTCTCAGCATGCGCATTACGGGATACCGTGATAATCTGTTGCAGGCAACACTCTGAGCAAAGGAGGCGCATTGGATTTCGCACAGGTTTCTTTGACCGTTCCTGAGGGCATCGACGTTGCGCGGCTCGTTGGGGTAAACGACGTCTTGCTGCGCGCGATAGAGGACCGCTTCGACGCGCGTATAACCCTGCGGGGGGAGCGCATCGACATCAGCGGTGACGCGCTGGAGATACAGATACTGACGGCCTTGTTTTCCGACATGATTAAGATGGCGGAGGACGGCACCGAGATAACTCTTGAGGCGCTCGTGCAGTCGATTGACCTCATTCGCAGCGGTGAGTTTGCTCCCTCGATACTGCGGGAGGACATCTTGCTGACCTATCGTGGCAAGGCTATCCGCGCGAAGACGGGCGGGCAGAAGCGCTATGTTGACGCGATACGCTCCCATACCGTGACCTTTGGCATAGGGCCGGCGGGCACGGGCAAGACCTATCTCGCCATGGCGATGGCGGTCGCGGCGCTTAAACGCAAGGAGATTGGGCGGGTCATTCTCACCCGACCGGTTGTTGAGGCGGGGGAGTCGCTCGGGTATTTGCCCGGTAATCTCAGTGAGAAAATCGACCCCTATATCCGCCCGCTGTACGACGCGCTGTTCAATATGATGGATATGGAGCGGGGCAATCAACTCATCGCCCAAGGCATTATCGAAATCGCGCCCATCGCCTTTATGCGCGGCAGGACGCTCAACGACAGCTTTATCATTCTTGACGAGGCGCAAAACACCACGCCGGACCAGATGAAGATGTTTCTTACGCGTCTTGGCTTTGGCTCTAAGATGGTTATAACCGGCGACGTCACGCAGCTTGATTTGCCGAAGCGGATTTCTGGCCTCAAGAGCGTGCGGGGCATACTGGAGGGCGAAAGCGACATCTCCTTTATCGATTTGACGGGCCGAGACGTTGTGCGCCACTCCCTCGTGCAGCGCATTGTCGCCGCCTACGACAGCGCGGAGCAACGCGCCTTGAACGAAAGTGAGTAGGGGGGCGAAAGAAATTGCTGTTTGAGGTACTTATTGATAATCGCTCCGGTCAAGACTTGCCAATCGAGCGCATTGAGGAGTTGGCCGGATTTGTGCTTGCGCGCGAAGGCTTTTCTGTTCCCCTTGAACTTTCGATTTCCTTTGTAGGCCTTGAGGAAATCACGGAGTTAAACGAGAGGTATCGCGGCAAGCCGACCCCAACCGATGTGCTCTCCTTTGGGCTTGATGATTCTCGGCTTGCGAATAGAGGGGGCGGCGGCGGCGCTGCCGGGGAGGTTGCCTCCGCGGGCGGCGGCGATGGTGGCGGAGCTTCCACAAGCACCCCCCTAGGCGCGCCCCAAGACATCCCCCAAGACATCCCCCAAGACATCCCCCTAGGCGCCCCTCTTGGCGCTCCTACCCCCCAAGACCCCCTCATGCTCGGCGACATAGTGATAAACCCCGATGTCGCCCGCGACCACGCAAAAATCGAAGAACTCACGCTCGAGGAGGAATTCTGGGTGCTCGTCATCCACGGAATCCTGCACCTGCTGGGACACGACCACGAAAATCCCAGCGAAGCACAGGCAATGGAGGAGCGCGAGGACGAGCATTTCTCCCAATGGGAGTACCACCTCAAAGGCGAAAAACCGCAGGTAATCCCCGAGGGCATACAGGACCATCGCGGCCTGCGCGGCCTCGGCGCCACCTTCCGCTACGCGCTGCAAGGCTTCGCCCATACCGTCAAAACCCAGCGCAGCATGCGAATACACCTTGTCGCCATGGTGCTTGTCACCGTGGCCGGTCTGCTCGCCCGGCTCAACCTCATCGAGTGGGCCATCATCACTATATGCGTCGGCCTCGTACTAGCAAGCGAGCTTATTAACACCGCCCTTGAGGCCATCGTCGACATTGCCGCTCCCACCTTCCATCCCAAGGCGAAGATTGCAAAGGACGCCGCAGCCGCAGCCGTATTTGTCTTTGCCGTTGTCTCAGTCATCGTCGGCTCCTTCGTCTTTGTCGTCGCGCTCGAACGCCTGTTGGGCTGAGGAGGCGCGCAGAATAATGCCTCAAGAAGAAATGGGGACAAGGACGGGCGAAATTCCGGGCGAAACCGCCCCATTCAGAAGCGGCTTCGTCACGCTCGTCGGGCGCCCCAACGCGGGCAAATCGACCCTGCTTAATGCCGTCATCGGCAGGAAGATTGCCATCACCTCACCTGTTTCCCAAACAACGCGGCATCGCTTCCGCGCGGTGCTCGACACGGAGAGCTATCAGCTTGTGCTCGTTGACACCCCCGGCATCCATAAGCCGCATGACGCCTTAGGCGAGGAGTTGAATCGCTCGGCACAAAAGGCGATGGAGGCTGTAGACGCGCTCTGCTTTGTGCTTGACGCCAGCAAACCTTTTGGAACCGGGGACCAATGGATACTCGACGCGCTCGGCACGTCTTCCATACCGCGGATTTTGGTGATTACAAAAACCGACCTCGTGACGGAGGGAGAGATAGCTGCCCAAAAAGAGGCCGTCTGTCTCCGCAACCATTTTGACGAAGTGCTTTCTCTCAGTGCCCTGACCCGCGTAAACCTCGAGAGTTTTATCGAGACCGCTGTTTCCTTCCTCCCTGAAGGGCCGCGTTGGTTTCCCTCCGACATGGATACCGACCAGTCGCTTGAGGTGATTGTTGCGGAGTTTATCCGCGAGAAGGTGCTTCTTGCGACCTTTGACGAGGTTCCGCACGCGGTTGGCGTGCAGGTTGAGGAAATGACTTTCGACGCGAAGAAGGGTCTGTATTCAATTTTTGCGAATATTTTTGTCGAGAGAGATTCTCAGAAGGGCATACTTATCGGGCGTCGCGGCGAGATGATTAGGCAAATTGGGACGCAGGCGCGGCTCGACCTTGCGCGTTTCCTCGGTGCGAGCGTCTACCTCGACCTGCGCGTGAAGATACGTAAGGCGTGGCGCAGGGACGCGAACCAGATACGGCGGTTTGGGTACAGCGAGGGCAACTGATGCCGGATATATCGACGACGATTCTGGTGCTCAGAAAGACAAAACTTGGCGAGAGCGACCTCATTATCACGGGGTTTTCAAGCGAAGGACATCAGGTGCGCGCGGTCGCGAAGGGGGCTCGGCGGCCCGGCTCGAAACTTGGCGCGCGCCTTGAGTTGTATTGTGCCGCCCGCGTGTTGCTGCATAAGGGGCGCAGCCTCGACATCGTTACCGAGGCGGAGGGGCTTTATGACAACGGGGCTTGTCGCGTTGATGTGCTTCATTCCGCGGCTGCGGCGGTTATCGTTGAGATGCTCGACAAAGTTTCGGCCGATGGAGATTGCGAGCCGCGCCTGTTCCCCTTGGCGCTTGAGGCCCTGCGCTGCGTTGGTGCCGTGCCGGCAGAGGGGGTTGCCCTTATTGCTGCTGCCGCGGTGCTTAAGATGGCCGCGCAGTTGGGGTTTCGTCCTTCTTTGAGGTACTGCGTCTTGTGCGGGGACGCGTGTGGGGGAGAATGCGGAGGAGAGCGTGAGGGAGAGGGGGACGCACCCCTGCGCCGTGCCTTTTCCTTTGAGCAGGGTGGGGTGGTATGCGCGCACTGTCTCTCTGAGTTGCCTGCGGGAAGTTGCCTTGATGTCGATATCCCACTTATTGACTGGGTTGAGGCCCTTATCACCACCCGATTTATTGAACTTGAGCGCCACGCAGATGCCGAGCATGAACTTTTGGGTGAGGCCCTGCTCAAGTTTGCCCGCGAGTGGTTGCGCTTTCATCTTGTCAATCGCCTGAAGTCCCTCGACTTCCTTTTGACCTTTCACTCTTAAAAATCAACCGCTTCCGGAAGTTTCTTTCCGCGCCCGAACCAGTGACGGGTTTATTTGACGAAGCAACAGGTTTGGCACTGTTATTACCGGGCCTTCAGTACGTACAATCAAAGGTGACTTTTACGCAGCATTACGCACCATCTGGCACGCATCCTACGTTTTGCTGGAGAGAGCAGGCGTGCCTCGCTGAAGATGGTGTCCGCGCGTTAAAGCGATGGGTGGATACCGAACAATACTATAGTTATGGAACGGCCTTCGGAAATTAGACCGACAAAGCAGGGGATTTCTTGGGCGAAGCCATAAGGAGGGTGCTTTGGAAACACGTAACCTTTCCCGTATCACAGACGCAAATCTCGAACAGGTAGCCCAAATCGGGCGAGATGCTGCCGTCGATTTTGACGACTGCTACCAATGCGGCAAATGCACGGCGGGTTGTCCCATGGTTCACGAAATGGACGTCACCCCGCGCCACGTGATTCGCCTGCTGCAGCTTGGCTTCATCGACGAGGCTCTCAACGCGACGGCGCCGTGGATATGCGCTAACTGCACAGTCTGCTCGGCCCGCTGCCCCCAAGGCGTTGACATCAGCGCCATCATGTTGGCGCTCAGACGAACCGCCAAAAAGCAGGGGCTGCGACCGGCGCGGGAGGCGGATATTTTCGACGATGCCTTTGTGGCGAACATCAGACGCTTTGGCAAATCGAACGAGGCGATTCTCGCCGCGAAATACAACCTGCTCTCCGGTCATCTCATGCAGGATGTTCTCAACGTTCCCGGGATGCTAGCGCGCGGCATGATTGGCCCTAAGTTGCACCTTAGTCAGGACAGGGCGGCGGTGCGTCGCATGGTGGACAAAATCCTTAAGGGAGGGGAGGCACAATGAAATACGCGTATTTCCCCGGTTGCTCCGCCACGGCAACGAGCATTTCCTTTACTCTTTCCGCCGATTACGTTGGCAAACGCATCGGCTTGGAATTGCTCGAGATACCGGGATGGTGCTGCTGCGGGACTTCTGCCGCACTTGTCACCGATAAAGACCTTTCCTTTGCCCTTCCGGCCCGCTCGCTCGCGCTTGCTGAGCGCATGGACTCCACGCTTAACGTTGCCACCGCCTGCGCGGGCTGTTACAGCGCGCTTAAAAACGCGCGGAACTACGCCCGGCAAAGCGAGGAGCAGCGTCGTCACCTTGAGGAACTTATCGAAATGCCCTATGCGGCGACGGCCGAAATTACGAATTTTCTTGAAATCATGGTCCAGCCCGAGAGCAGAGAGGCGATTGCCGGGGTGCTGGTGTCGGACCTGCGCGGGCTGAGGGTTGCGAGCTATTACGGCTGTGCGCTGGTGCGGCCGGCCGTGCTCTGCAATTTTGATGATGTTGAGAACCCGCAGAGCATGGATGAACTTTTGGCGATTGCCGGGGCCGAGCCGGTTGACTGGGCCTTTAAGACCGAGTGCTGCGGCGCTTCTCACCAGATAAGCGAGCCTAAGGCAGCGCGTGTGCTTCTTGAGCGCATCTTTGAGGATGCCGCCGCCAACGACGCCGAGGCCATAGCCTGTGCCTGCCCGCTCTGTATGCTCAATCTCGACATGCGTGAGAAGGAAATCAACGCAAAGCGCGTGGCCGCCGGCAAGGCCCCCTTTGACATCCCCGTGTATTACTTTACCGAGTTGCTCGGCGTTGCCATGGGCGGCGATATGAAGCAGCTTGGCATCGACCGGCATTTTTGGCCGGCGGAGGACACGGCAAGGCAGGGCGGTAGGGTTAATAAGGGGGATGAGGACGGGGGTAGCGGTGGAACCACCGCCACTGTTAGTGCCGCCGAGGCCGCTGCTGGCACTACCACTACTAACGCCGCTGCCGTAAGCCCCAACGCCAACCCCAAGGAGGTGGTCGCGCCATGAGCAGAATTGGCGTGTTCGTTTGCTACTGCGGCTCCAACATCGCGGGCACCGTCGATGTGGAGCGCGTTGCCGAGGCCGCGCGCTCGTTTCCTAACGTTGTTGTTGCGGACACTAACAAGTACACCTGCTCGGACCCCGGGCAACAGTCAATAAAAGACGCCATCAACGAGCATCGGCTCGACCGCGTTGTCATCGCGTCTTGCTCACCCCGTATGCACGAACTTACCTTCCGCAAGCTGCTTGCCGATACCTCCGTCAACCCCTATATGCTCGAAGTCGCCAATATCCGCGAGCAATGTTCATGGGTGCATAAAGACAAAGAGGAGGGCACAAAAAAGGCCATCGACCTCGTAAAGATGGCTGCCGCCAAGGTCGACCGCGACACGCCGCTTTACACCACGACCATCCCTGTTAACAAGCGCGCGCTCGTCATCGGTGGCGGCATCGCCGGCATGCAGGCCGCGCTCGACATCGCGGATGCCGGCTATCCGGTTACGCTCGTGGAGAGCGAGCCGTCGCTCGGGGGCAAGATGGTCATGCTCGACAAGACCTTCCCCACGATGGACTGTTCGGCCTGCATCTGCACCCCCAAGATGGCGGACGTGGGCACCCATCCTCTTATCACCGTAAAAACCCTCGCGGAAGTGGAGAAGGTCAGCGGCTACGTGGGCAACTTCGAGGTGACTATCCGCGAGAAGGCCAAGTATGTCGACTACGCGGTTTGCACCGGCTGCGGGCTTTGCGAGACAAAATGCCCCTCCAAGGTGGCAAGCGAGTTTGAGCAGGGGCTCGGGCTGCGCAAGGCGATTTATAAACCCTTCGCGCAGGCGGTGCCGAGCAAACCCACCATCGACGCCGAGCATTGCCGCGTCCTTTCGGGTGGCAGGTGCGGTGTGTGCGAGAAGCTTTGCCCGGTTGGCGCCATCCGCTTCGACGCCGA
>JAIRTN010000045.1 GCA_031254905.1 Coriobacteriales bacterium | reverse complement strand
ATGATGAACTATCTGCCCGCGCCGCTCAAAGGGGGAGTTATCGGCAAGGAAAGCGACGGGCAGTTGCTCTATGCCTACACCACGGCGTTCCCGGTGGGGACGGCCTTGGCCCAGACTTGGAATACCGAGTTGCTGAGGGATGTCGGCAACGCCATCGGTACCGAGATGGAGGCCTTCGGTGTCAGCTTCTGGCTGGCGCCGGGCATGAACATCCACCGTAACCCACTCTGCGGACGCAACTTCGAGTACTTCAGCGAGGATCCCATACTGACCGGCTTCACCGCCGCCGCTCTGACCCAAGGCGTGCAATCCCACGCAGGCTGTTATGTGACACTCAAGCATTTTGCCGCCAATAATCAGGAAGATAACCGCAATCATTCCAACAGTATTGTCGGCCAGCGAGCCCTGCGCGAGATTTACCTGAAGGGCTTTCGTCTGGCGGTGCGCGAGGGCAAGGCCAAGGGCGTAATGACCAGCTACAACCTGCTCAACGGCACCTATACGGCCAACAGCCGCGACCTCTGCACACGGCTGTTGCGCGACGAGTGGGGTTTTGTCGGCGTGGTGATGAGCGACTGGTTTTCCACCAGTGCGGGCATGGCGGACCCGGGCTTGGCCTTAGCCGCCGGCAACGACCTGATAATGCCCGGCGGCCCACCGGCAATCAAAGCCCTGAAGCGCAGCTTTCGCCAAGGCCGCTTTACCGCCGAGGATCTAACCCGCTCCTGCCGCCGCGTCCTCGAAGCCATCGCCGCCAGTCAAATCCAACAGGAGTTCGAAAAGCACGGGTTCAAATTCCTCCGTATAACCGCATTACAATAAACAAAGAGCCCCACTGGGGCTCTTTGTTTATTGTCATATGGTGTCGGCGGAGGGATTTGAACCCTCACGTCCATTCGGACACTAGCCCCTCAAGCTAGCGCGTCTGCCGTTCCGCCACGCCGACATTTTTGAAGTGCCAAGACGCCATCAACCGGTTGCGATGGTACCTTGGGGATAAACCAGCATCAGGATGAGCAGCGTGAGAAAGAAGATAACCGCAAAAATTACGGTGATGCGGTCGAGATTCTTCTCCATCAGACTGGTACCTGCCGTGTTGTTGTACACAGAGCCAGCTATTATATCAGACAGACCCGTCCCTTTGCCGGAATGTAGCAAAACCAGCAGGATTAGTCCGATGCCGGATATAAACCATATTATGAGCAAAATGACCAGTGCGACCAATGGAAAGTTCATCGAAACGAAACCCTTCTATCAAAAACACGCAAACACGTATGGTACTACAAAAACTTCGTTCGGGCAAAGCACAAGACCGGAGAGATTTTGGAGATTTCGGAGAGATGTCATTTCAGAAGATCCTCGAGGCCTTTGAGGTCGGCGGACGACATGCCTCCGAGCCCCGGCAGCGAACGCATTCCTCTGCCACGCGTCCCCTTGCCCTTCTTCCCTTTCCGGTTTTTGCCTGCGCCCCGCAGGTTCATGGTGCCCTGCATCTTGCGCATCATCTTGCGCGTTTCGTCGAATTGCTTGATGAGTTGATTTACCTCAAATACCTGCACACCGGCACCGGTGGCGATGCGTTGACGGCGGGAGCCGTTGATGATGGAGGGCTTTGCGCGCTCGCCCTTCGTCATCGAGTGAATGATGACCTCCATCTTATCAAGTATGCCTTCGTCCACCTGCCCGGCGCCAAGGGCCTTCTCGCCGCCCGGCAGCGCTTTGAGCAGACTTCCAATGCCACCGAGTTTGCGCACCTGTCGATTGATGGTCAAAAAATCGTCGAAGGTAAGGTCGGCGCGCGCCATGCGCTCCGCTTCTGCCTGCGAGAACTCCTCGTCGGCAGCGGCTTGAGCCTTCTCGATGAGCGTAACAACGTCGCCCATGCCGAGTATGCGTTTTGCCATGCGGTCAGGATGAAACTCCTCAAACGAGGAGGGCTTCTCCCCTTCCGAAATAAACTTGATGGGCTTCCCGGTGACTTCGCGGATGGAAAGCGCTCCACCACCACGCGCGTCGCCATCCATCTTCGCCATGATAACGCCGTCGAAATCGACCCGCTCGGCAAAGGCCGCGGCAACATTAACCACGTCTTGGCCGGTCATGGCATCAACGACCATGAGAATCTGCTCGGGATTCACCGCCTCCTTGATTGCGACCGCCTCGGCCATCATTTCCTCATCGACATGCAAGCGCCCGGCCGTGTCGATAATGACGATGTTCCTGAGGGTGTCTACTGCCTCGCGAAGCGCCTCGCGGGCAATCTCGACGGGGCGGCGCCCATCGCCGCGAAAGACCTTGACCCCAATCTCCGTGCCGAGGGTCTCAAGCTGGTCGGCGGCGGCGGGGCGATAGACGTCGGCCGCGACAAGCAGCGGGCTGTGGCCTTGTTCCTTGAGGCGATAGGCAAGTTTAGCCGCGGCGGTTGTCTTGCCGGAGCCCTGCAAACCAACAAGCATAATGACGTTGGGGATGCGCGAAGTGAGCGCAAAGCCCGTCCCCGTGGTGCCAAGTAGCTCGGTAAGCTGCTCCAACACGATTTTCACAACATTTTGCGCGGGCGTCAGCGAATCAAGCACGTCCGCGGCAAGCGCCTTTTCCTTGACAGCCGCCACAAAACTCTTAACAACCTTAAAGTTGACGTCTGCCTCAAGCAGCGCGAGGCGTATCTCGCGCATGGCTCCTTCTATATCGTTTTCCGTCAGGCGGCCCTTCGAGCGCAGCCCGCTGAAAACACCTTGCAAACGGTCGGAGAGACTATCGAACACCTCTCACTCCTCTCATCTCCTGTCGCCGATGAGCGCGCGCGCAAACTCCTCCGCGTCAAAGGGCCGCAGGTCGTCAATACGCTCGCCCACGCCGATTCGCAGCACGGGGAGCCGCAACTCATGGGAAACCGCAACCGCAATGCCGCCTTTGGCCGTTCCATCGAGTTTCGTGATGATAACGCCGTCAAGCGCAAGGGCCCGGTTGAATTCCTGAGCCTGTCGCAGCCCGTTTTGCCCGGTAGTCGCGTCAAGAACAAGCACCGTCCTCACCGGCAACTCCCGCTCCTGCCCCTGCGCGTCGCGGTATTGCTCGGCGCGCTTCCGCGTCACCTTGACTACCTTTTCCAGTTCGCGCATAAGGTCATCGGAGGTATGAAGCCGTCCGGCAGTATCGATGAGGATAAGGTCGGCACCTTCCTGCTCCGCCTTCTCTACCACTTCAAAAGACACGCTCGCCGGGTCGGCGCCACGCTGCCGTTTGATGACCGGAACGCCCGCGCGCCCAGCCCAAACATCAAGCTGCTCGATGGCAGCGGCACGGAAGGTGTCCGCGCTGCCGAGCAAGACGCGCCGCCCTTTATCAACACCATCTTTAGCGAGTTTGCCAACCGTCGTCGTCTTGCCCGAGCCATTGATGCCAACAAAGAGCACGCAGACGGGAACCTGCTCAAAGGGGTCGTCATCAAGCGGCTCGAACATATCCGCAATGGTCCCCGTAAGACGGTCGAATACGGCGTAGCCATCGGGCAAGGCAAGACGCTGAGCCGCGTCGCGCAGTTGGTCGATAATATCGACGGTCGCCGGCCCCCCAAAGTCCGCCAATATCAGCGATTCCTCGAGGGTGTCCCAAAAGTCATCGTCAAGAGCAGGCCCTCGGTCGAAAATTACGTTGAGTTGCTCGTTGAAGCGCTCCCGCGTGCGAGCAAGGCCCGCCCCCAATCGGTCAAGCCAAGACATCATGCCTCCACATACAGGGCGCGCGACGCCTCACCAGCCGCCTCGCCGGAGCCGGAGCCGCCCGCACCGCCGCCCGCACCGCCGCCAACACGCGCCGCCTCACTCACATACGACGACTCGTTAACGTTTCTCAGCGCTTGGTCAAGCCGCTGACTCACAAGCTTAGAAACCCCCGCGGCCTGCATGCTCACACCGTACAACACATCGGCGGCCTCCATCGTGCGGCGCTGGTGCGTCACAAGAATCAGTTGCGTATGCCCACGAATCTGGTCGAAGTAATCAATCAGGCGGGCAAGGTTCGTGTCGTCAAGCGCCGCCTCCACCTCGTCAAGAATATAAAACGGCACGTCGCGAATCCGGTACACCGCAAACAGCAGCGCGAGCGCCGTAAGCGACTTCTCGCCACCACTCATAAGAGAAAGTTTCGTAATTTTCTTACCCTTAGGCTGCGCGCTGACCTCGATGCCCATATCCTCAGGCTCCTCGCCCTCGGTCAGCAGCAACTGGCCAAAACCACCGGGGAAAAGCATGGCAAATATCTCTTGGAAATTCCGGTTTACCTGCTCAAATGTCTCAATAAACCGATTCTTCATCTTCCGGTCGAGCGCTCGCTCAATGCGCATAAGAGACTTACGTGCCTCCCTAAGGTCCTCCACTTGGCTCAGCGTGTAGTCGCGGCGTTTCTTCAGCGCCTCAAATTCCTCCATGGCAACATGATTGACCGCGCCCATCGTGCTGAGTTTCTTGCGCAGACGGTTCGCTTGGTCCTCCGCACGCTGCCTGTCCTCCGGCGACGGCGTTTCAAGCGCGCTTTCCAACGGCACTCCGTTTTCTTTTGTTATGCGGATAATGGCGTGCTCTACCTCTGATTCAAGGCGCGCCTTTTCCACACGAAGTTCCGTAAGGCGATTGTTGACGCCCTCCAATTCATTGCGGGCTTCCTCCACGGCCGCGGTTGCCTCGTTGATGACCGTCCGCAGGTTGCGGGAGTCCGTCTGCTCAAGCTGCGCTTGGTCGCGCAACTTCTCAGCCCACGTCGCCGCACTGGCATGAAGGTGCTCATAAAGACGATACAGCGGGTCAACCCGTCGCCGAATGACGTCCAGCGACAATTCCGTCTGACGCGAAACCTCCAAGGTCTTACCGAGTTCATCGATTTCGCGATGCAAAGAGTCGTGACGGCTTCTCAGCCACGTCGAAGAACCCTTGGCAGTCTCAAGCTCGATTTTCACAGCGGAAAGACGCTCGGCTATCGCGTTTTTCTCCTCAGAAGCCTTCTCCAAGATGCCTTCGGCATCCTTCACCGCGTCCTCAAAGCTCTGTGTTTCGCTTTTGAGATGGGCGATACGCTCCCTATACTCATCCGCTAAGGGTGCCGACGACTGGCGACGCGCCGTAACGTCGGCAAGTTTGCGCTCAAGGCTCTCGCGGCGATACAGCGCCTGCGTCATCGTTTCCTCAAGACGGATAAGTTCCTCGCGGACAGAATCGCAGTCGCCCTGTACCTTTGCAAGACGCTGCGATATGTCGAAGTCATCCTGCTGGGCGACTTGAAGATTCTGCTCGGCAACCGAGACTTCAAGCTCGACATCGGAGAGCAGGGCAAGCGCCGCCTCCGCCTCCTCGTTGAGCGTGTCAAGTTTACGCCGGCGCGCAAGCACGCTGTCGATGTCGTTGAGTTGCATGCCGAGCGTAAGTTTCCCATTCGGCCAAACAACCGCTCCATCCGTGGTCGCAAAGCGCACGCCGAGGGTATCGCGCAGGTGGTATTTCTGCGCCTCGCTGATGGACTCGGCGAGATAGATGTCCCCCAGCAGCGCCTCGACGGCGTCGCGGTCCGTATCGGGAAACTCCAAATAATCAATAAGCCGCTCGCCCCGCGGCGAACGCTCCCACAAGGAACGCGCACCCCTGAGCGGAACAAGTGCAATCTCGCCGCGCTCGCTCCCCTCAAGCAATCTCTCCGCAATGCGGGCGCTCGCCTTCTCGTCCTCGACCAACAAACCAAAAAGGTCGGCTCCGAGTAGGCGTTCTATAAGCGCCTCCACTTCCTCCGCCTTCATCCCAAAAGGCAGGGTAGCTTCGGGGCGCACTCTGAGTGCGTCGGCGATAGGGCCAACTATGCCCTCAAACTCCTCGGCGTGCGCCCGTATCCAATTAAGTGCCGGCGAAGCGGTTTCAAAGGCACGGTCGATTTCCTCCAGCGCACGTATCTCCGCCTGAAGCGTCGAGAGAGCCTCGCGCTGCTGCTCAAGCTTCTGGCGACGGTCATCGAGCAGACGCACGCGCTTATCGATATCGGATTTTGCGAGTTTGGAGTCCGCCTTCTCCCTAGTAAGCTGCTTTTCCAGCGTATCAAGGCGGGCACGTCGCTGTGCCAAGATTCCCTGCGTGGCCGTAAATTCCTCGTTGAGTTGGCCGTAGTTCTCCCGGAGAAGCGCCTCCTCCACATCAAGCGAGCCGAGCGATTCATCGGCCTTCGCCAAACTGATATGCGCCGTGTCCAGCGCGGTCTGGTGGCTTCTCAGAGCGGATACGGCGCTACGATATTCCTCCTCAACCCGATTCTTGTCCTTGAGAGCCAGTTCGGAGTCACGCCCGAGTTCGTTAAACTGCGCATAGAGCGCCTTGACCCTGCCCTGCCCTTCGCTGAGTTTCTCGGAAACCTCGTTAAATTCTTCGGTAGCGGCCTTGAGCCGCGCCTGCGAGTTATGGATGGAGGCGCGCAAATCCGAGAGCCGCGAAACCATGTTGCGGCCCTTCTCCTCAAGCACGAGCATGCCAGCGTCGAGCCTCTGAATGATGGATTGACAGCGGATGCGTTGCTCGTTGAGGTCGCCTGCGAACAGGCCCTTCTCCTCAAGCGCAAGCTGCCGTTTGTTGAGTTCGGCCTCGCGCTCGTTGAGCCTAAAATGCACAAGTTCGGCCTCGGCGCCTATCTCCTTCTCCCGATGGTCGAGCAGGCTCCATTCGACTTGAAGCGAACGCAAATCGTCGACGGCCAGCGACAGGTCAAGCGCTATCAGTTCGTCGTTGATGTCTTTGTACTGTCGAGCGCGCACCGCTTGGCGCTCAAGCGGACGAAGCTGCGATTCGATGATGCGGATGATGTCGTTGACGCGCTCAAGCGAGGTGTCCATCGCCGCGAGTTTGCGCGAGGCTTTCTCCTTGCGCCTCTTGTGCTTGAGGATACCGGCCGCTTCTTCGACGAGGGCACGCCTGTCGACGGGCTTCGATTCGAGTACGGCGGTGAGGTTGCCTTGTCCGATGATGGAATGTGCGCCCTGCCCGATACCCGAGTCGAAAAGGATGTCAATGATGTCCATGCGACGGCAGGGGGAGCCGTTGATGAAGTACTCACTCTCGCCGTTACGAAACATGCGACGCATGATGGCTACCTGCTCAAACTCGATGGGCAGGGTTCCATCCGCATTATCCAGCACAAGTTCCACCTCAGCCACACCGACGGCTTGACGGGCGGACGAGCCCGAGAAAATGAGCTCCTCCATAGCCTGCACACGCAGATTGCTCGACTTCTGCTCGCCAAGCACCCACAGCACGGCCTCCGAGACATTCGACTTGCCCGACCCATTAGGGCCGACAATAGCCGAAACGCCTTCCTCGAAGTTGATGACCGAACGGTCCGCAAACGACTTAAAGCCTTTAATCGTCAGCGTTTTAAGATACACGGAGCCTCCTCATTGACATGGCGTGATACCGTCTGTTCAAGTGCGTCCAAGTCATAAGGACATTCTAGTGTATAGAGAGCGGTGCGTACGCACTCATTTGGGCTTTTTCCGATTATTCGTTTTGCGAAGATACCTGAGCGCCTGAGCGGCGGCGGCGGCTTCGGCATCTTTCTTGGAAGGACCAACACCTCTGCCGATGACTTCTCCCTCAGAAAGTACGCTGCAAGTAAAGGTACGCGCGTGAGGAGGACCAGCCGTTTCGAGCAATTCGTAGGTCGGCGTGATGCGGTCCATCTGGAGTATTTCTTGGAGAACAGACTTGGGATTCTCCGGCTCAATTGCCATGTCGCGCGAGATATAGTCCCCGAGCGCCCTCATCACCCATTCGTGAGCCGCGGCTACACCCCCGTCGAGCGCGATGGCGGCGGTCAGCGCCTCAAAGACATTCTCCAAGGCCGAAACTAAACCTCGCTTGCCCGTACCCTTCTCGGACTGCCCAAAGACGATGAGGTCCGCAAATCCCAGTTCCTCCGCGCGCCGGGAAAGCATGCCTCCTGAGACAAGCGAGACCTTGATGCGGGTGAGAGCGCCTTCATTAAAGTCGGGGAAGCGCTCAAAAATCGTAAAGGCGACAAAGGCGCCTAGAAGCGAATCGCCCAGAAACTCAAGCCGTTCGTAGGAGC
Source organism: Coriobacteriales bacterium (assembly GCA_031254905.1). The sequence goes on along the minus strand of JAIRTN010000045.1, from coordinate 2,029 downwards.
CCCTGATGGGGTCTTCCTCGATGGCGGAAGGATGCGTCAGTGCTTGGAGCAGGAGTTCCTTGTTCTTGAAGGTATAGCCGATGATTTCTTCGGCTCGCCCGACGCGCTCCTGTCTTTCGGCATCGTCAAGCTGCATGTCAACTCACCGCCTCCACGATGACCTCCGGCACCTTTGCCCTCACGCATCGCGCGGTTTGCGCAATGCCGTTGGCGATGGCCCTTGCGTTCGATGAGCCGTGACCGATGACACAACTGCCCTTCAATCCCAGCAGCGGCGCCCCGCCGACTTCCTCGGCACTGAGGCTCTTTTTGAGTTCTTTAAGCCCCGGCATGATGACCGAAGCCGCAAGTTTGCGAGCGGTCGTCGCCATGAGGACCTGCTTGAGCTGCGCAAACAAGACGCTCGCTGTTCCCTCGATAGTCTTGAGGGTGACATTGCCCGTAAAACCATCGGTGACAACAACGTCGAAACGCCCCGTTAGAATGTCGGTACCCTCCACATTTCCGCAGAAACCTTCGACCTTCTTCGCCATGAGTTTGTAGACATCCTGCGCGAGCGTCGAGCCCTTTGTCTCCTCCTCGCCGATATTGAGCAGGCCGACACGGGGTTGCTCAACCCCCATGATATGTTTGGCGTACACACGCGCCATCTGCGCGAACTGGACGAGGTACTCGGGTTTGACATCGGCGTTAGCGCCTATATCGGTGAGAATGACCGGCGCGACCGGCGACGGCAATACGCTGGCGATGGCGGGGCGACTGACGCCTTTGAGACGACCGATATAGAGGGTGGCCGCCGCCATGCATGCCCCTGTTGAACCGGCGGAGAAAAAGCCGTCTGCCCGACCTTCCCGAACAAGCTGACAGCCGATAACGATGGATGAATCCTTCTTCCGGCGCACCGCGTTCGCGGGATGTTCGTCCATGCCGATGACCTCTTGCGCCGCGACCACCTCAAGCCTGTCGAGGTGTCGAAGGGCAAACGGCTCGACCACCTCCGGCGTGCCAGTAAGCACAACCGCAAGCAGCGGGTCGGCCTCGAGCGCCTGCTCTACCCCTTCCAACACAACCGTTGGCGCGTCGTCGCCCCCCATGGCGTCAACCGCTATTGTTACCTTCATGTCTGTCGCTACGTCCATGTGCAATCCTTAGAATAAAGGAGTGCCCTGCGAGGCACTCCTTTTGCCAACTTTTTCCCCATTCTGTTGCACTATTGCTACCACGAAAACGCCTTCCTTATTGCGGCTGTAGAGCCAAGCAACGCATAGAAGCGCCCTAGGCTGTTCCGGAAAGAAGCATCTTCTGGACGTTCCTATTCTGTGACGATAATCTCGCGACCCTTGTAATAACCACAGTTGGAACAAACGAAATGCGGGAGCTTCGCCACGCCGCACTGAGGGCAAACTGAACGCGGCGCTTCGGCAAGCTTGCTGTTGGCGCTGCGGCGCGCGTGCGTAACGGCTCGACCACTCTTACGCTTAGGTACCGCCATGTCTAAATTCCTTTCCTTCGCACCACCGAATGGTGGGTATCTCTCATAAGCTATCGCCTTCAAGGCGCAAACGGCTATTTTACCAGTAATACGCATGCTTGTGTAGAGTATGTTTTTACAAAACCGGCAAAAAAACCGGCAGTTTTTGCAAAACGCAATCCTGTCGATGAACGGCTTTCATGCCTTTCCCAACAAGGAAGCCGCCTTCGCAGAACTCTATCGCGTCTTAAAACCGGGCGGCCTGTTCATCGGCTGCTTCTACGTCAAAGGCGCACGGCGGCGCACCGACTGGTTCATCAGGCGCGTCTACGTGCCCGGCGGCTGGTTTGTCTCCCCATTCATAACAAAACAGGAACTCGAATCCAAGCTGCAAGCCACGTACTCCCAAGTCGAACTCTGGAACGTCGGCTCAATCGCCGGTTTCAAGTGCAAAAAATAGCGGGTGATAAAAGCGGGGCGAATCGTGCCATTCCCACCGCCCCACTGGCGACGGCCGGATGTAGGGTGCGGCGCTTTTGCCACAGGACACGTCAGATG
>JAIRTN010000165.1 GCA_031254905.1 Coriobacteriales bacterium | reverse complement strand
GCCCTCGACGCGCTCGCCAACAAAGACGTACCCGGCAATGATGTCTACCTCACCATCGTTTCAGACATACAGAAGGCCGCCGAGCGAGCGCTCGAAGGGAAGGTCGGCGGCGCGGTGGTACTCGACGCGCAAAACGGCGCAATCCTTGCGCTGGCCAGTGCCCCAACCTACGACAACAACATGATTGACGAAGTACTCGCGACCGTAGGCGACGACGGAAGCGGCCTAGGCGGCGGGCCGAGCACGCTGTTCAATCGCGCGACGCAGGGGCTTTACGCGCCCGGCTCGACCTTTAAGACCGTCACACTTGCCAGCGCGCTTGCCCAAGGCACTCTCACGCTCGATTCGACCTTCGACTCTCCGGGCAGCATCGAGATTGGCAATGCCACGGTGACAAACTTTAACGGTTACTCCTACGGGAACATCTCGCTGCTCCGGGGCTTCGAACTTTCTTCAAACACGGTATTTGCGCAGGTGGCAGACCAGATTGGCCCCACCCAGCTCTGCACCGTCGCAGAGCGCTTCGGCTTTAACCGAAAACTGGAAACAGACTTCGCGGTTGCCACCTCCCTCATGCCCGACCCCACCGAAATGACAAAGTGGGAGACCGCATGGGCGGGCGTTGGCCAACCCGTTGGAGAACACACAAGCCCCGCCGGCCCTCAGGCGACCGTCTTACAGATGGCGATGGTGGGCGCAGGCATCGCTAACGACGGCGTGATTATGACTCCGCATATTCTCGAGCGCGTGATGAGCGCCCAAGGTACCACGGTGCAAACGGCCATAGAAAGCCGCTTTGACGAGGCTGTTTCTTCCTCTGTTGCCGGCAAGGTAAAGCAGGCAATGGAGGGCGTCATACAAGAAGGTACCGGAACCGCGGCGCAAATCAGCGGCTATACCGTACGAGGCAAAACCGGAACCGCGCAGACGAACAACGAACTCGATAACTCTTGGTTCGTGGGATACGTGGAGGTTGGCGGCCGCAGCATCGTGGTTGCCATCGTCCTTGAACAGACCGACGGCGGCGCTGCCACTCCAAAAGCGCGCGACATCCTCAGCGCAGTAATAGGAGTGTATGAATTATAATGGGTACTACCTGAGACACTTGGAGACTGATGTGTTAGACAGAGTGTTTATCAATCGATACAGACTGGTCGAGAAAATCGGCATCGGTGGCATGGCTGAAGTCTATAAAGCCATCGACGAGGTACTCGGTCGCACGGTTGCCGTAAAAGTGATGTTGCCGCAGTACGCGAGCGACCCCACCTTTGCCGCGCGCTTCAAACAGGAGGCGCAGGCAGCGGCGAACCTGCAGAGCCCTTACATCGTCAACATCTATGACTGGAGCCACGAAAGCGCGGACAACGTCTATTTCATCGTCATGGAATACGTGCGTGGCACCGACCTCAAAACCGCCATCCAACAGCGGGGCGCCATCAACCAGCGCAAGGTTGCCGAGATAGGCTCGCAGGTTTGCGCGGCGCTCAGTGTCGCACACAGCTACGACATTATCCACCGCGACATTAAACCGCACAACATCATGGTGCAACCGGATGGCAACGCGAAGGTCATGGACTTCGGCATCGCGCGGGCCAGCGGCTCATCGATGACCCAAACGGGCAGCGTACTCGGCACGGCCTATTATGTTTCGCCCGAGCAGGCGCAGGGCAAGCCGCTTACTCCGGCAACCGACCTCTACTCCCTCGGCGTGGTACTCTACGAGGCCGCAACCGGCAGGGTGCCCTTCGACGCCCCGGACGCCGTTGCGGTCGCCCTCAAGCAGGTCAACGAGCAGCCCATACCCCCCACACGGCTCAACCCCAGCATCGATTCCGCCTTTGAGGCAATCATCCTCAGGGCGATGGCGAAAAACCCGCTCGAGCGCTATACCACGGCCGAGCAGATGCGCACCGCCCTCAACAACTATCTCGCCGGACGCTCCATCGACGCCGGCATCGAGCAATCTGCGGCGGCAACACGCGTCATGGGCGCGGCCGGCAACCTGCCAGTCATCGGCACCGACGGCGCGCAGCCCCCCACCCACACCGCAATCATGCCCTCCGTTGGCACCTCGCAGGCGCCGCTCAGCGTGCGCTCAAGTTCCCGGGCAAAAGAGGAAGAAAAGCGCAAGAAGCGGCAGACGGGCATTATTATCGCCATCATCATCGCGCTTCTCTGCGTCGTCGGCATCGGCATTGCCATCTATTACATTACAACGAGTACGCCGGATAAGGTCGCTATTCCCAACGTCGCCAACCTGCCCGAACAAGGGGCGCGCGACGCGCTCAGGGATGCCGGGCTTACCGTTAAAGAAACGCGGCCCGAATCGCATCCTACCATCGAAAAGGGCTACGCCATTGCCACAGACCCACCCTACAGTACTCAGGTGGACAAGAATACGGGTGTCGTTCTCATTGTCTCCCGTGGCCCAGCCGAACCCGGGCAAGTTACCGTACCAGACCTCTCCAACAAGCTACCAGATGAGGCGCGCGCGGAACTTGAGGCGCTCAAGCTGAAATTCGAACGTGCTGGCGAGCGCTATGACCCCGACATAGAAGAAGGAAAGGTATGCGGACAAATGCCGGCCGCAAGCGAGAAAATACGAGAGGGCGAAACCGTTAAGATTTACGTTTCGCGCGGCAAGGAGAAAAACACGGTACCCGATGTTACGGGACAACCCAAGGCTCAGGCCGAGCAATACCTCAAGGATGCCGGCTTTGAGATTGCCTACGCAGAGGCGGAATACAGCGACAAGCCGGTTGACGAGGTCATCTGGCAATCTCCCCCATCCGGTATTCAAGCCGACAGGGGCACGACGATAACCCTCAGGCTCTCCCTCGGCCCCGAGCCGATAAACGTACCCGACCTCTCCGGCTACACGTATGACCAAGCCGTCAACGCGATTCAGGACCTCGGGCTGAAAATCCGGCGTGAGGACCGCCCCACCGACCAAGTATCCCAACTCGATAAGGTCGTCGCCCAAGACCCGGCGCCCGACGCGAAACTCTATAAAAACGAAACCGTCACCGTATACATCGGCATACGAGCAACAACCCAGCCCTAATGATAGGGCGCTTCAATGCGCCCTATCCCCCACCTCTCACCCCTTGGGAAGTGCCGAAAATCCCCCTTTCGTCATTCTCGGGCTTGACCCGAGTATCCAGTCGAGCGGTTGTGGGTCGTTGCTCATGGACTAGATTGCCGGAACAAGTCCGGCAATGACGGAGTGGAGACGGAGTGTGGATTGACTGATAAGTTCAATAAATCGAACATTGTTACCAATAATTCATAGTAATCCTCTAGGAATTAACCGGATATTGTTTTATACTTTGCTCCGCGGCGCGCTCAAAAGGAGTGCGGCAGAGCAAGATACCAAACTTTCTGGCCCATAATAACCAGAATGATACATACGGAGGAATCAACGATGACTCGTCAGATATACCTTGATAACGCGGCTACCACCGCCGTATTTCCCGAAGTTGTAGAGGCCATGCTGCCTTGGTTTACCGAGAGTTTTGGCAATCCTTCGTCGCTGTATACCTTTGGGCAGGACGCCAAGGCCGCTATTAGCGACGCGCGGGCGCGCATTGCCTCGCACCTGAACGCCCAGCCGCAGGACATTTATTTTACCTCCTGTGGCACCGAGAGCAACAACTGGGCGATTAAGGCGAGCGCCG
>JAIRTN010000126.1 GCA_031254905.1 Coriobacteriales bacterium | reverse complement strand
GGATTTTGTGCTTGCGGGGTGGATGTGGTAAACTGTTGCGGTTTGTCCCGTTATCCTGTCTTGGTCGGAAACCAAGACGTGTAGAGGAGTTATGAAGTTATGAGAAAAGGAATCCACCCCAACTACGTCGAATGTACCGTGCGTTGCTCTTGTGGCAACACCTTTGTCACCCGTGCGACCAAGCCCCAGCTTCGCGTTGAGCTTTGCAACGAGTGCCATCCTTTCTATACCGGGCAACAGAAGTTTGTTGATACCGGTGGACGCGTCCAGCGTTTTGCCGATAAGTTTGGCTCCGCTTCTGCGGCGGTGGCCGAGCGTGAGGCTGCTAAGCGTGAGGAGAGGCAGAAGGCCGCCGCACAAGCAGAAGCTGTCGCGAAGGCCGCGCGCGAGGAGAGGGCTGCTGCGAAGGCCGCGAAGGCTGCGAAGTATGCTGAGAAAAGCGTGAAGGCAACCGCCGAGAAGGCTCCGGCTGAGACTTTGGCCGAAGCTGACGCGGCTGAGGTAGCTGCTGTAGACGCGGCTCTTGAAGCGGCTATCGAGGCAGACGTTGCCGAGGCTGCTGCTGAGGCTGCGACTGAGGCCACCGCCGAAGTTGAGGCTCCCGCTCCCGCCGAAGCCCCCGCTCCCGCACCCGCCGAAGCCTCCGCTCCCGCCGAAACATCTGCCGAGTAGGGCAACCATTCCACTACGTATGCTGAGAGGTCGGGTTCGCCCGGCCTTCTCTGTCATATACTTGTCTGAGGACGCTAATGGCAATCTTCTCGGCCCCTCTCGACCCATTTGGTCTCTCTCGACCTTTTGGACCTTCTCGGCCCTCTCGACGGCAGGAGTTATCATGCAAGTGACCCTTCTCCATCATACGGTTAATCCTGAACGAGCCGTCGCGGCTGCTGCTCGTTTGTGTTACGCGCCAGTCGGTGCCGCCGAACTCATAGAAACTATGAGCGAGGCACAAATCGACAAAGTTCTCGCGACTATCATGCGAAGCGGCCACTTCTCCGCCCTCGAACACGCGAGTTACACCTTTGCGGTAGACGGTGTAAGCCGGGCGCTCACGCACCAGCTTGTGCGCCATCGCCTTGCCAGCTACAACCAGCAGAGCCAGCGCTATGTAACGTACTCCGGCGAGCCCGAAATTGTCCTTCCTCAAACCATTGCCGACGATTCAGAGGCGCTGGCGGTTTTCAACACAGCCATGGACGTGGCCTATTCGTCCTACGCGCAACTCGTCGAAGCGGGCATTCCCGCCGAGGACGCGCGCTACGTGTTGCCCAATGCCTGTATCTCAAAAATCGTCGTCACCATGAACATCCGCGAACTCCTACATTTCTTCGAGGTGCGCTGCTGCCATCGCGCACAGTGGGAAATCCAAGAACTTGCCCACCGCATGCTCGCGCTCGTCGAGCCAACCGCTCCCTACATCTTCATGGACGCCGGCGCCTCGTGTCGGCGCGGCCCCTGCACAGAGGGCAAGATGACCTGCGGTCAACCCTTCAATAAAGTTGTCCGCCCGTGAGCGACTATCGCGACATCGCCCGCAGCGAGGGAGAAGCCATCCTTGAGATGCCGTTGCGCGCACGCGACGAATGGACGCGCGCCAAAGACACGGAGGGCGTTGTCTGCCAAACGCACGTCGGCGGTCAGGCGCTCATCGAAGGCATCATGATGCGCGGCAAATACAACTGGGCCGTCGCGGTGCGCGAGCCAAGCGGTTCCATCTACGTGGAGGAGCACGACCTCGCGAGCGGCAAAGACAAAAACCTGTGGCTCCGCCGCCCGGTGGTGCGTGGATGCACCGCTCTTGTCGAGTCGCTTGCCCTCGGTTATCGGGCTTTGGAAATCGCCTCCCAGCACGCCTTTGATTTTAGTGAGGATGGGGATGAGGACGCGGCAACTGTGGGCTCGGATGAACGCCCCGCAACGGAAGGCGCTGAAGAATCCGCCCCCGCCCACGCTGCCGAAGCTCCCGCTGCCGAAGCGCTTGAAACCCCCGAAGCTCCCGCCGCCGCCGACCCCCAATCCGCCCCCACCCCCACCGCCCCCCAACCCGCTCCCGAAACCCCAACCCCATCATCAGCCCCCGCCGACACCCCACCTCAAGACCCCCCCATCCCCAAATCCGTCATGACAATCAGCATGCTCCTCGGCATCTTCCTCGGCGTCGGCATCTTCATCGTCCTACCCGCCTTCCTCACCAACCTTCTCGTCGGCGACTACGGCGAAAAAACCCTGCTCTGGAACCTCATCGACGGCATCATCCGCATCGCCATCTTCATCTTCTACATCTGGCTCATCGGCCGCATGAAAGACATCAAGCGCATGTTCGGCTACCACGGCGCCGAGCACAAAACCATCCACTGTTACGAACACGGCCTCGAACTCACCGTCGAAAACGCGCGTCGCTTCCCCACGCTGCACGTCCGCTGCGGCACGGCCTTCCTTCTCATGACCATGCTCATCGCCATCCTCGTCTTCACCATTACGCCCGTCGGTCCCCTCATCGACGTGCTCGGCGTCAACAACGGCGTCCTGCGCCTCATACTCGTCATCTGCTCGCGCATCATCCTCATGCCCCTCATCGCGGGCCTCTCCTACGAAGTCACCGTCAAATGGGCAGGCTCCCACCCCGAAAACCCCTTCGTCCAAATCATCCTCTGGCCGGGCATGCAAATGCAGCGCCTCACCACGGCTCCGCCCGACGACGGCATGCTCGAATGCGCCATCGCCTCCATGCAACGGGTGCTGGAACGCGAAGAAAAAGAGCATGCTAGGGACAAGAACGGGGTCTAGTGCCTTGGCACTATCGCTGCTATACAAAATCGGCAGGGCCGCAACCACCATCGCCCGCGGCCTCGGCGCCTTTTTCGCCCTCTACGCGGGCATCAGCCTCCTCGGTCTCGTACTCGGCGAGCCGCACAACCAAAACGCGTGGTGGATAGACCTCAGCATGCTCCCATCGCCCGCAGGCCCCCTTCTGCAACTCCTCCTCGTCATCGTCCTCGTTGCTTTCACGCTCAAAGTCCCGCAAAAACTCCTCACGCGCCTGCCCGCCGTGGCCCTCTGCGCGCTGTTCTGCGCCTGCGCGCTGCTCAACATCATCTCGGTCTACGACGCGCAGGCCGCCGGCTCCATTCGCCTCGGCTTTCCGCTCCCGTTCTCGTTTTTCGTCGCGGTAATCTTTTGCTGGCTTGCGCTTGCTCTTTTTTTCGGCCATCGTTTTATGTATAGGGATGAGGACGGCACTAAATCGCGTAAGAAACCGTCCCGTTGGCCCAAAAAACTCAAGACCGCCCTCGGTATCGCCCTCACCGTTGTGGTGCTCGGCGTCCTGTTTCCCTTCGGCCAAATTCTCTGCTTCGGCACAACCGACTATCGTCAACCCGTCGATGCCGCGGTGGTCTTTGGTGCCCGCGTGTATCCAGACGGCACGCCCTCGCTTGCTCTCAGAGACAGGCTCGATGCGGCCATCGCGGTGTATGAGCAGGGTTATGCCCCGGTACTCATCATGTCGGGCGGCATCGACGCCGACGGCGTCAATGAGGCACGCGCCATGAAGAACTATGCTGTTTCCCAAGGGGTTCCGGAGGAGGCAGTTCTCGTTGACGAATATGGAAACAGCACCCGAGAGACCGCGGAAAACACCATAAAACTCGCCCAGCACCTCGGATACGAACACCTTGGCGTCGTGAGTACCTTCTACCACATGGCGCGCATCAAGATGCTCTATCTCGTCAACGGTTGGGACGTCTATACCATGCCCGCGCCCATCGACGAAAATGACAGTTCCCTCTCCTATACCACCCTCCGCGAAATCCCCGGCTGGTGGTACTACTGGCTCACCAGCACCCTCACCTAATGAAGTTTATTTCGGGCAACGCGAAAAATCCACGGATGACATCGGAACAAAAAAGGGGTGGAGGTGAGCGGTTTTGAGGAGTGGCAGTAAGTGCGAGGGAATCACAAAGGGCTTACAAAAGGGTTTTTGCGTGCAATCTTGGGGAATTACCAGTACAATATCGGCTGAACGATAAAACAGGTGACAAGAATGCAGCAAAAACGTACACGGAGGTCCCCTTGAGCGCTCAAAAAGCGGCAGGTTCCGCTCATTCCAAGAAACAGAGTGCCGCGTCTAAGGGCGGTACCAAGAAATCAGGCACAGCAAAATCCGGCGCGGAGAAGTCGAACGCGACGGCCGAGCGTTCTCCCTTTTTCGATGCGCGCCTCAAACGCGAACTCGGGGGCGTACTGGTTGCCATACTGGCGGTGGCGCTGTTCATCGCCGTGGTTGCCCCCGGCACCGCGATACTCTCCAACGTCATCTCTGATTTGTTTAGGCTGGTCATCGGCATTGGCGCCTATATTCTCCCCTTTCTTATGTTTATATGGGCGGCGAGCTTCTTCATCGAGAAGGAGATTACGGACGGGGCGCTGCGCCTCGGGTTTGGCCTCGCCGTCATCTTTGTGAGTGTGCTTGCGATTTCTGGCGTTATGGTGCCCGGTGTTGCTGGGGCACAGGGCAACCCGGACCTCATCTTCGTGGATAAAACCCTCATGGCCCACGGCGGCTATATCGGCGGAAGCATCGCGTGGG
>JAIRTN010000111.1 GCA_031254905.1 Coriobacteriales bacterium | reverse complement strand
GCCTACGACCAGATTCGCAACACGGTCTGCTATGCCAACCTCGACGTGAAGATTGCGCCCACCCACGCGGGCATCAGCGTGGGTCCCGACGGCGGAAGCCACCAGATGGTAGAGGATATTGCGCTCATGCGCGTCCTTCCCAACATGCGCGTGCTGGTGCCCGCCGATTATTTTTCGACGAAGGCGGCGCTTCGCATCGCGGCGACTACGCCCGGGCCGTTCTACGTGCGCATGGGACGCATGGACGTGCCGCATATCCATGATGGGCCGGACGGATTTGCCCTCGGGCGCGCGCGCGTGGTGCGCCCCGGCAGCGACGTGACGATTGTCGCCTGCGGCATTGAGGTCTACCTTGCGTTGGAGGCTGCCGAACAGCTCGCGCGAGAGGGTATCGACGCCGAGGTCATCGACGCGTTTTCCCTCAAACCGCTCGACGCCGAAACGATTGTGGAGTCGGTTCGCAGGACCGGCTTTGTTGTCACCGCCGAGGAACATTCGATCATTGGCGGCCTTGGTTCCGCCGTTGCGGAGCTGCTTGCCGAAGAACCGGGGATACTTCGGCGGCCCCTTGGCCGTATCGGCGTACAGGATCGCTTTGGGACATCGGGTGATTTTGAAGGATTATTCAGAGAGTATTGCCTTGATTCGCAGGCTATCCACGACCTTGTGGTACAATTAGCAAAGTAACTTTATGCCAACACCCGGCTGGAGGGGGACGCGAACCCGGTGGTGCGGTGGCGGTGTGAAGCACTCGACTCCCGCATGAATTGTTGATTAAACGAACGGAGTGAACGTGACAGACAACAACCAGGCACAGCGCCAGGATGATTCCCAGCGCTTCCTGCAACCCAATCCGGTCCTGATTCCCGGTGGGACTCCCACAGACACTGGCACGACAGGGGAGCGAAACTCCTCCGGAACTTCACCTTCCCAGATTCTCGAGGAACTGTTGGCGGCCCAGCAATCGCCCGCCTCCGGGGAGGCGGTCGGTCGCACGGGTGCGGGTGTGGGCATCGGTGCGGGCGCTGCCACGCGTACGGCGGCGGCTCCGCCGGTTGTGGCTCCGTCCTCGCTTCCGTCGCTGACGTCCATGGACGCGTCGGGCCAGACGCAGGCCGTGGCTTTCGCGCAGGGTGGCGCGCAGGGCACCACACAGGGTGTCACACAGAGCGGCGCACGGTCTGCCGCGCAGGGCGTTGCGCAGTCCGCGTCACAGGGCAGCGCCCAATTCCCCGCCCAGGGCGTTACGCAGGGCGTCGCCCAGCCCACCACGCAAACTTCCGCTCAACCTGCCACTCAAGCCACCGTGCAGCCCGCAGCACAGGCGCCCGTCGTGACGAACGTACCGGCACCGGCGCAGCCCACCCCCGCGGCCCCACGACCCATGAAGGGCTTTGGCCGCAACGCCGGTCGACAGGTCAGTGGCAACGTTCCGGTCATCCTGTTCGATGGCGTCACCAAGATATATCCCGCCCAGCCCAACAAGCCGGCACTCAGCAATGTCTCCCTGAAAATACACGCCGGGGAGTTCATCTTCCTCGTCGGCCATTCGGGAAGTGGAAAATCGACCTTCATCCGTCTCATAAACCGCGAAATCCTCGCGACGAAGGGGCGTCTCACCGTCGCGGGCGAAGACGTCATCCGCATGCGCAACTGGCGCGTTCCCTACCTGCGCCGCAATATCGGCTGCGTTTTTCAGGACTTCAAGCTGCTGCCCAACAAGACCGCTTTTGAGAATGTCGCGTTTGCGCTTGAGGTCATCGGCAAGTCGCGGCATATCGTCCGCACTCAGGTACCCGAGGTGTTAAGGCTCGTCGGCCTTGAGGATAAACTCGACCAGTATCCCGACCAGCTTTCGGGCGGTGAGCAGCAGCGCGTTTCCATCGCCCGCGCCATCGTCAACCGCCCGCCCTTGCTCATCTGCGACGAGCCGACCGGTAATCTCGACCCCCAGACCTCGCTCGGCATCATGCGCCTGCTCGACCGCATCAACCGCACAGGCACGACGATTCTCGTCGCCACCCACGACCGGGAGATGGTAGATTCCTTGCGCAAACGTGTAGTCGCCTTGGAAAACGGCTATCTCGTCCGCGACCAAGATAAGGGGGTGTACGGCCTCGATGCGTAGTATCGCCTATTTCATCCGGGAAGCACTTCGCAATTCGCGCAAGAACTTCTCCACCACGCTTGGCGCCATCGTCACCATCTTCTTATCGCTGCTGGTCATCGGCGTGTTTATGGTTGTTTCGCTCATCATCTATCAACTGGTAAACGAGGTGGAAAGCACCTTTTCCATCGAGATATTCCTCAGCGACGACGCCCTCGAATCCGACGTCAGCGCCCTTGAGGACTATATGTTTGGCATGGAGGAGGTGCGCGAGGTCGTCTACGTCAGCAAGGAGGAGGCACTCGAGCGCCTCAAGGAGTGGTCGGCCACCTCAGACCTCGCCGACGCGCTCGACGGCAACCCGCTCCCGGCCTCCTTCGAGATCTCGCTCAACGACCCCGAGAAGGTTCAAGAGGTCGTCAATCGAATCATGTCGAGCGATTACTTCTCGCGCGTCATAGACAAGCCCGACAACCCCGCCGACTCCATCAAATACGGCAAGGACATCATCGACCAGATTATTGAGATAGCCAACATCGTCCGCATCGCCTGCCTTGCGCTCGTGTTGCTCCTCATCTTCGTCGCGCTCATCTTCATCAACAACACCATCCGCCTCGCCATCCTCGCGCGTCGCAAAGAAATCTCCATCATGCGCCTCGTCGGTGCCTCCAACGGCTTCATACGCGGGCCCTTCCTCATGGAAGGCGCGCTTCAGGCCCTCGTCGGCGCCGGCCTCGCCATCGGTTCAATAGCGCTTGCCAGCGACTACCTGTTCAAGCGCACGCAAATCGGCAGCATGCTGCAATGGCTGCCCGACATCACTTCGTCGCTGTGGATGATATATGTCGTCCTTTTGGGGGTCGGTCTTATCATCGGTATCTTCGGCTCCATCTGGGCGATGCGCCGCTATCTCAAGGTGTAGCGCGTGGACGAGCCAACGGATGTTTTGCACGAGGCGAGGACCGAGCCGTTGCCCGCACACGAGGCGGACGCTAAAGCGCCACTAGTACGCGAGCATGCTAATGGGGATAAGGACGGCACGCAATCGTCCCAACAGCGTATGAGAAAGGTGCCCAGAAAACTGGGCACCTTTCTGCTTTGCACACTCATCCTCCTTCTGGCCTTTGTCGCGGGCAATCTCGCATCCTATGTGGGCCTCGTGGACGTGGGGAGCCTCATTCAGCTACAAAACCCCCAAACCCGTGGAGCCTCAGAGCCGGACGAAAAGGTTTCCACCGCACAGCTTGCCGCCCGTATCCGCGAGGCCGCGGCCTTCCTCGATGCCGACGCGCTTTATCGCTACACGCAGGGAGATTTAGACAGCGCGACCGCCTCGGCGATACGCGGGCTCATCGAGACAAGCGGGGATGCCTATGCCTTGTATTACACCGCGGCGGAATACGAGCAGTACCTTCGTGGCTCGGAGGGAGAGTATGCGGGCATTGGGGTTGTACTCATGCCGAGGAGCGAGGGAATCGCGGTTTTGCAAGTCTATGAGGGTTCCCCCGCATTTGACGCCGGGGTAAAGCCCGGCGATGTGCTGCTGGCCATCGACGGCACGCGTCGCGAGTGGAAACTTGAGGAGGCGACCGAGGCGATTCGCCGTCCCTCGGGTGAGGAAGTCGTCATCATCTGGCAACGCGGCGAGGAGGAACGGACGACCTCGCTTACCGTGCGCGAGGTAAACATCCCCACCATTGTTTCACACACCATCGAGCAGGGCGGACAAAGCATCGGCTACGTATATCTGCGTCGCTTCAATATGCAGAGCGCAAGCGAACTGCGGGAAGTACTCAACGCCTTTGAAGACGCGGGCATCGACGGCTACATCTTGGATTTGCGTGGCAATCCCGGCGGCTATCTCAGTCAGGCGGTAGACATCACCTCGTTGTTTGTGCCTCAAGGCGCGGTTGTTCAGATTGAGGATCGCAGGGGCATTACAATCAGGGAGGTCAGCGGCAAGATTGCCACGGAAAAGCCTCTGACCGTGTTGGTGGACGGGGGCTCGGCCTCCGCTTCTGAGCTGGTGACGGCGGCGCTTGCCGACCACGGCCGCGCGACGGTTGTCGGCGAGGAGACCTATGGCAAGGGGACGGTGCAAGACATCCGTCGGCTCAGTTGGGGCGGTGCGCTCAAGTATACGATTGCCCACTATATGAGCCCTGAGGGGAGAGTTCTCGACGGAGTTGGCGTGCGGCCGGACATCATCGTCAGCCGTGCGGACAATTCTGAGGAGATTGCGCTGAGCGACTATCTCACCGGCAGTGAGTATCGTTATAAAAAGGGGGTTGACCCGCAGCTTGACGCGGCGCTAACAGCCGTGCTCAACTCGATTACGGGAGGGGAAACGAGACAGGATGGCCCGCCATAACCGCAAGGGGAGGCGCCACTACAACCAGATGAGCGTGGGCGTCATCCACATCGCTCGCAGAGGCTACGCCTTCGTTGAAACACCTGAGGGCGAGTACTTCGTCACGCGCGGCCATCTGGGCGGCGCGATGGACGGGGATTGCGTGGAGGTTGTGCGTCTGCGCTCCCTCGAGGCGCGCCGCCGCCAGCAGATGAAGACCTCATCCTCAACACTTGTGGCCGCAAAGGCGCGAAGACGCGACATGCTCGGGAGTGTGCGCCGGGTTTTGGAGCGCGCCCATGAAACGATTGTCGGCGAACTTCATTACAGCGACGGGCTCGGCATTGTTCGCCCCTTCAACGAGTGTATTCCCTACGACATCTTCCTCGATACCCGCGCCCCCGCCGGGAAGCGCGCCGAGGAGGGGGATGCCGTAGTGGTGCGCATCACCTCCTATCCCGGGCGCCGCGAGGCCGCGGCGGGTTATATCGAGGAGGTCATTGGCTGTGAGGAGGGCCGCTCGCGGGGAATCGAGGTCATCATACGCGAGCACGGCTTTGAAACGAGTTTTTCCGCCGCCGCGCTGGAGGAGGCACAGCGCCTTGCGCGCGTCGGTGTGTCGCAGGTGGGGGAGGCGGGGCTGGCCACCACCACCACAGCCGCCATCACCCCACCGCTACCGCGCCGCGACCTTCGCGAGCGCTTCATCTTTACCATCGACCCCGACGATGCCCGCGATTTCGACGACGCCCTCTCGGTGGACTTCATCGACGGCCGCATGCGCCTCGGCGTACACATCGCGGATGTGAGCGCCTACGTCGCGTGGAACAGCGCCCTCGACCTCGATGCGCGCAGGCGCGCCACGAGCGTCTATCTGCCCGACCGCGTCATTCCCATGCTCCCCGCCTCGCTCTCCGAGGAACTCTGCTCTCTGCGCCCCGGCGAGGACAGGCTCGCCTTCACCGTCGAAATGATTCTCAACTCAGACGGGAGCGTCGCCGAGTGCGACTTTTATCCCTCGCTCATCCGCTCGTCTTTGCGCCTCACCTACGACGAGGCCCAGCGCATACTGGACGAGGGGAAGACCGAGGCCGGATTCGGGCCGAAGCCAAAAGAAGATGAGGGTGGGGATAAGGACGACACGCTTGGGAGCAGGGCGAGTTTTGAGGAGGAATCGGTGCCGTCCTCCTCCCCGTATAACCGATTACTTGCCCTCCATCGACTTGCGAAAAAACTCATGCGCCGACGCATACGACGTGGCTCCATCGAGTTTGAGGGCGTCGAGGCGAAGCTGAGGCTTGATGCGGACGGCAGGCCGCTTGAGGTGCGACTGCGGGGACGAAGCGACGCGACGTCCATGATTGAAGAAGCTATGATACTAGCTAACGAGCAAGTAGCCGCCTACCTGCGTGCGCAGGAAAGTCCCATGGTGTATCGCGTGCACGAGGAGCCTTTTGCCGCGACTTTGGACGAGTTGTTGCCCGTGTTGCAGGAGTTTGGTTACGCGCGGCAGGGCGCGCCGCGGGATTCGCATGAGATACAGGCGATACTTGAGGCGAGCGCGGGCAGGCCTGAGCATGCGCTGATTAGTACCTTGCTGTTGCGGGCCATGAAGCGGGCGAAATACGCGCCGTTTTACGCGGGGCATTTTGGGCTTGCCTCTGCCGCGTACACGCATTTTACCTCGCCGATTAGGCGGTATCCCGACCTCTTAGTTCATCGTTTGCTCAAGCATCAGCTTGCGGGCGAGCCGCCTGCAAAGGACATGGCGCGGCAGTTGGGCTGGCTTTGCGAGCATTCCTCGGAGCAGGAGCGCGAGGCGGAGGCGGCCTCCCGCGAGGCGACGGCGCTCAAGCTGTGCGAGTACCTCGCGCCGCGGATTGGCGAGCGTTTTGCGGGCATCATCACGGCCGTGAACACGCTGGGATTTGTCGTGCGGGAGGAAACGACGAGCGCCGAGGGCTTTGTCGACCGGGAGAGCCTTGCGGAGGACTTCATCTACGAGGCCGAGCGCTACCGCTACCACAACCCCGACACCGGCAGGGCCTACCGCCTTGGCCAGCCAATCAACGTCATCCTCAAGGGTGTCGATGATTCCTCCTTCCGCCTCCTCTTTACCCCCGCAAAATCCTCGGAAAATTGATGGCTATCCTTTCGGCGGTCTAGTACAATAGGCCGAGCGCAACCCGGCGACCAGTCGTTAATCGTTTTCGAACCGGCGACCAATCGTTTTCTTTCTATAGCCACGCGGAGATGTCATGAAACGACGTTTGCAAACCTTCCTCAACCGTTACCTCCTTGCCGATGAACTTACCCTCGACGCCCAGCGCATGAACACCATGCTGCTCTTTGGCTTCTTCGTCGCCCTAGGATGCACCCTCATGCGCATCCTCGAGGACGCCTCGCCCTTCTCCCTCATCCTTCAAGCAGCCTTCATCGGCGCCGTCATCCTCGTCGCCCTCGTCGTCAACATCTACAAGGTGTATACCCCCGCCATCTACGTGACGATTGTCTCCATGAACTTCATCCTCTTTCCCCTCGCCTTCTTTATCAACGGCGGCCTTTCGACCGGCATGCCTGCCTTCTTCGCGATGGGCGTCGCCCTCATCGGCATGCTTACCTCCACGCGCACCTCGGTTTTCCTCGTCCTGCTCAACATCGCGTGGGTGCTCGCATGCTATCTTGTTGCCTATCACTTCCCGCACTTGGTCTCAACGCCTCCCTCGCCGCTACTGGGCTACATCGACCACATCGGCTCCTTCCTCATGGTCAGCCTCTTTATCGGCTCGGTGGTCAAGGTGCAAGACTACCTCTACGCCCGCGAGCGCGCCAAAGTGGCAAGGGCCGCGGAAAGCCTGCGACACCGCGACCAGCTCAGCACCGCCGTCAACGAGCTCGCCACCATGCTGCTTAACAGGGGCATGGAGGACTTCTCCTCCGTCTTCAGGCAGGGGGTCTCCCGTTTGGCCTCGCTGCTCGGCCTCAATCGCGTCTTTATATGGAGGAAGGTGGATAAGAACGGGCTTTTTTGTTATACGAACGCCTTCCAGTGGGCAAGCGACAGCAGCTTTGAGCTGCAAAAAGCCTTTATCCCCTTTAACGAGGTTTCCGCTTGGAACGAGTTGCTCGGCTCATCGGACATCGTTATGGGCCCTCTTTCGCGGCTTGCCCCCGTTGTGCAAGGGGAAATCTCCTCATACGGCATGCGCTCGCTTTTGGCGGTGTCGGTTTCTTTCCAAGGCGGCTTTGAGGGCTTTGTCTCCTTTGAGGACTGTCGCAACGAGCGCGATTTTAGCCAAGACGAGATAGACATCCTCCATTCGACGGCCATGATTCTCATCAACACCCTGATTCGCGAGGAAACACATGCCTCGCTTGTGCTGGCGCGCGAGGATGCCTTGGCGGGCAACCGGGCGAAGGGCGAGTTTCTCTCCAACATGAGCCATGAGATACGTACGCCCATGAACGCCATCATCGGCATGATAAGCATCGCGAAGAACTCTGAGGACGTGGCGCGGAAAGACGACTGCCTCAATAAGATGGACGAGGCTTCAACCCACCTGCTGGGAATCATCAATGACGTGCTCGATATGTCTAAGATTGAGGCGAATAAACTCGAACTTTCGCCTGCCGACTTCTCCTTTAGCCGCGTCATCAAACGGGTTGAGACCGTGAGCGCCATCCAGATGCAGCAAAAGAGGCTCGGCTTTGAACTTGAGCTCGATGAGAAGATACCCGATGCCCTGCATGGCGATGACCAGCGCATCAGCCAAGTGATAACCAATATACTCGGCAACGCCGTTAAGTTTACGCCCGAGGGCGGCGTTGTCTCTTTGCGTGCCCGGCTGCTTGAGGGGGCCTTGGAGGCTTTTACGGGTGACGCGTGGTCGTCTGAAGGGGCCTTGGAAGGCCGCTACCTTATCTCCATTACTATTACTGATACGGGCATCGGCATCAGCTCCGAACAGATGAGTGGTCTGTTTGAGCCCTTCCAACAGGCCGAAAGCACCACCTCGCGCCGCTTCGGCGGGACCGGGCTTGGCCTTGCCATCAGCAAGAGCATCATTGATTTGATGGGCGGGACTATCTCCGTCGAATCGACGCCGGGCCTTGGCTCCTCCTTTACGCTAATCATACCTCTTGAGGCCGCCCATGCGAGCCTTGAGGAGGTGAAGGAAGACGAGCCTTCCGGCTGGTCGCAGTCCGAAGACGACATCTTTATTGGGCGGCGCGTCCTGCTCGCCGAGGACGTTGAGGTTAATCGCGAAATCGTCTGTGCCCTCACGGAATCGACGGGCTTGGAAATAGAGTGCGCGGTCAATGGGGTGGATGCCATGCGCTGCTTTACGCAGGATCCGCACCGCTATGACCTCATCCTCATGGACATGCAGATGCCCGAAATGGACGGCCTTGAGGCGACGGAGCGCATCCGCGCGCTCGACGAGGAGTGGGCAAAGGAAATCCCCATCATCGCGTTGACGGCAAACGTCTTCAAAGAGGACATCGACAGGTGCCTGAAGGTTGGCATGAACGACCACCTCGGCAAGCCACTCGACCGCGCCAAACTCATCGAGACCCTCCGAACCTATATGCAGTCATAAGCCGCTGCAGCACCTGCTTAAACGCCCCGATGCCATCCGTGCGACTGGATTGTACAGGTGAGGGATGGCGGTGCCTCGCGTGCAAGGGGGTGACTTTTTGTGATAGGCTGGTATAACTGTTAAGAAAGGACTTGATATGAACAAGAACGACCTTGAATTTTTGCGTGAACTTACGGAGGCGCCGTCGCCGAGTGGCTATGAGGTTCCTGCGGCCGATTTGCTTCGTGCGCGCGTGAGTAAAAGCGCCGACCATGTTGAGACAAACGTGCTGGGAAGCGTGCATGCGACGCTGCGCGGGCACGGCGCGGGGCCGAGCGTGATGATTGCCGGCCACATCGACGAGATAGGGCTGATGGTCAAGTATATCGACGATGAGGGCTTCATCAGCTTTGACGCGATTGGTGGGGTGGACGCCGCCATTTTGCCCGGCACGCGCGTGAATGTGTACGGGACCGGCGGCGGTAAGACCACGCTGCTGAGAGGCGTTATGGGGCGCAAACCCATTCATCTTATCGACGCTGATGAGCGCAAGAACGTCACGAAGATTGACAAGCTGTTCATCGACATCGGGCTTTCGGGCGAGGAAGCGAAAAAGTGCATCCGCATTGGGGACCCCATCACCTATGGCGTGGGTTTTGAAACCTATGGCGACGGATTTGCCGTGGCGCGCGCCTTTGACGACAAGCTCGGCGTATGGATTGCCGTGCGCGTGCTTGAAGAAGTGAAGAAGGCGGGAGGCGCTGCCGGGGATTTGATAGCTGCCGGCACCGTGCAGGAAGAAATCGGACTGCGCGGCGGTGTCACCAGCGCCTATGGCGTGGACCCCGTTATTGGCATCAGTGCGGAGGTGGGACACGCGACCGATTATCCCGGCATCGAGCGCTCGAAGTTTGGCGAGGCGAAATGCGGGAAGGGCCCGCTTATCGCCCGAGGACCCAATATCAACCCGGTGCTCTTTGAGCGTCTTGTTGCCGCCGCGGAAAAGGTGGAGGCGCCGTATCAAATAGGGCCTGAGGCGCGAGCGACGGGAACCGACGCGAACGCCATCCAGCTTTCGCGCGGGGGGAAGGTCGCGGGACTTATCTCCATTCCGCTGCGCTATATGCACACGCCGACCGAGGTGCTTAAGCTTGAGGACCTCGACGCGGCTGTGAAGATACTGACGCGCTTTGTCCTCGACTTGGATGAGAAGGTTGATTTTGTGCCTCGCTAAGCGGGGCGGAGAAGTAAAACATGGCGAAGCAACAGGATGGACATAGAAGCATTGCGAAGAATCGCCGGGCACTCTTTGACTATCAGGTGGAGGAGACTTTTGAGGCGGGTATCGAGTTGTTTGGCACCGAGGTGCGCTCGCTGAGAGAGGGCGGCGGCCAGCTAACGGACAGCTTTGCCCTCATCCGCGGCGGTGAACTTTGGTTGCACGGCCTGCACATCAAGCCCTACAGCCACGGAAACCGCGCCAACGTTGAGCCCGACCGCAAACGCAGGCTGCTCATGCACCGGCGGCAGATACGGTATCTGGGCGAGAAGGTGCAGCAGGCGGGGATGGCTCTGGTGCCGCTCTCGCTCTATTTTGCCGAATCGGGCCTTGCCAAGGTTGAACTTGCGCTGGCCCGCGGCAAGAAAAGTTATGATAAGCGCGCCTCGATGGCCGAGCGCGACAGCCGCCGGGACATCGAGCGTGCGCTCAGGGAGCGCAGCCGGTAGGGCCGCCACTAACGCGCCCCCGGCACCAAGGGTCAAAAACAGCCCACGTTTTCCAAGAAAGGATGGGGAATTGTCTGCAGAGGACATCATCATCGTCAACGGGGGTGCCACGCTTGAGGGCACCGTTGCTATTGCGGGAGCAAAAAATTCGGTGCTCAAGCTCATGGCCGCCTCGATTCTGGCGCCCGGTCTGACGACCATCAAAAACGTTCCTATAATCTCGGATGTCACGCTCATGGGAGAGGTTCTCGAAAACCTCGGTGCACGGGTTGTCTTTGGCGACCATCAGGTAAGCATCGACAGTTCTCCGATTAACTCGGTTGAAACCCCCTATGAACTTGTTGCTCGCATGCGAGCATCTATCGCGGTTCTCGGGCCGCTCATCGGGCGCTTCGGCGAGGCCCATGTCGCCATGCCGGGGGGTTGTCAGATTGGCTCGCGCAAACTCGACATGCACATAAGCGGCCTTGAGGCCCTCGGCGTTGTCTTTGACATAACGCATGGCGTCATCGACGCGTCCATTCCCAACGGTCTGATAGGCGCCCCCGTCATCCTCGATTTCCCCAGCGTTGGGGCAACCGAAAACCTCATGATGGCGGCGGTTCGCGCGCGCGGAACCACGACCATCGATAACGCCGCCCGCGAGCCGGAGATTGTCGACCTCGCGCAGTATCTCAAGTCTGCGGGCGCGCAGATAAGCGGCGCCGGAACACCGACCATCGTGATAGAGGGGACAAACGAACTTTCTCCCGTCGCGAACCACACGACCATCGGAGACCGCATCGAGGCGGGCACCTTCCTTGTGGCGGGCGTTCTGGGCGGCGGGCCCCTTACCGTTAAGGGCGTCAATCCCGCGCACCTCGAAGTGGCACTCTCGAAGCTGAGGGCAACGGGCGCGCAGGTGCTGGTGGATACGGACAGCGTTACGATAAGCCACGAGGGCGCAATCCGCCCGGTCGATATACAGACGCTCCCTCATCCCGGGTTTCCAACCGACCTTCAGGCCCAGTTCATGGTGTTAGACGCCCTTGCCGACGGCCGCAGCGTGATTACCGAGAACGTCTTTGAGAATCGCTTCATGTTTGCGGACGAAATCGCTCGCATGGGAGCCGAGATACGAATAGACGGGCACTTCGCCTTCATCAATGGGGTTCAGCAGCTTTCGGGCGCCCCCGTGCGCTCGCCGGATTTGCGTGGCGGCGCGGCGCTCGTGTTAGCGGGGCTTGTCGCCGATGGGCAGACCGCCGTGGCGGGCGTTGAGCATATCGACCGCGGCTACGAAGACTTTGTCCCGAAACTCGCGGCCCTCGGTGCCGACATCGGCCGTCAATCCCTTGCATCGTAAGGGCGGCCTAGAGGCGACGTAAGGGTGGCTTAGAGAGGCGACGTAAGGGCGATTTAGGGGCGGCGGTGAGGCCCAAACGGCCCGCACCTTATCCCCCTTAATCCTTAATAAAAGCTTAAGGAAAAGAAACGAAGTGATAACCGAGCGTTTTGCCGAGAGGCAAGAATCGCGCCGATGTGCAATAATAAACATTTGGCAACATATCATAAACGGACAACAGGGGAGCCGCCATGGCGGATTTGCGGCGGCTGGAAACTGACAGGAGTTTTTTCGCGTGGCAACATCCTCACGACGCATGCGAAGCAATTGGAATGCGCAACAAAATCAGGTGAACCTCGTCAGCGCACGCTCGCGTTCTAATACGGAGGCGCGGAAGCTGTCGAGGAACAAGTCCGCGGACGGTTACGCCCAACTACGCAGGAAGCGCGAGCGGAAAAAGCAGGTGCTTCTCGGCGCGGGCATAACCTTTGTTTCGCTTTTGGTGGCGGGACTGATTGGCGTTGCCGCCTACATCGTATTCCTCAACAACACGCTGGGAACCGACCTTCGCGGCAACCTGCACGACTTCGGCTCGAACCTTTACGCGGGCTTTCTTCAGCCGCCCGAGAAACCCGAGGACCCGTTTTGGGTACTGCTCATGGGCACCGACGACCGCAACGACAGCGAGATACCCCGCACCGACACCCTCATACTCGCGCGCGTCGACCAAAGTACGGGGAAGGCCGCGCTGATTTCGATTCCGCGCGACCTGTACGTAAATATCCCCGACCACGGCTGGGATAAGGTAAATGCCGCCTACGTATACGCCGAGTTGAGAAACCCCGGCTCGGGGCCCTTGGAGACAGTCAGAACGGTTTCGGAACTTGCCGGCGTTAACATCTCGTATTTTGCCCAAGTCAACTTTGAAGGCCTTGTGCAGCTTGTCGACGTCCTCGGCGGCGTTGAGGTTGACGTGCCCGTCGACATCATCGGCGATACGGACGCGGGCGGCCTCGACATCTACGCCGGTCTTCAGAGGCTCGACGGCGAACACGCCCTCACCTTCTGCCGCTCGCGCGACTTCGCCGCAAGCGACTACCAGCGCCAAGCGAACCAGCGCACCTTCCTCCAAGCGCTTGTCAAACAGGTGCTGGCCTCCGATTTGCCCACCATCGCCTCCTCGGTGACAGAGATAGCAAAGATGACCTTCACAAACATGGACATCGCGACGATAGTCAAGGTGGCCCAAGGCATGCGCGGCATGGAAGAAGGCGCCATCCACACCTACTACGTCCCCTCCGGGCCCGACCCCACCGAGGAGACCACCTATGTGCTGCTCAAAGAGTACGAGTGGGAGCAGATGATACAAGCCCTCGAGGCGGGCGAGTTCCCCGAGCGCCAAGAGGACTTCTGGGCAGGGGTGACACCCGAGAGTTACCTCCCTAACACCGGCACAACGACGACCGACCAGCTTGCCGGCCAATCTAACGGCCAGTCCTCCAACATCAACCCGGCCGACTACGTGGTTGACACGCGCAACGGCTACGGCATCGCCGGCTCGGCCACAAGTGTCTCCGACATGCTCGTGCTGGCAGGCTTCAAAAAGGGCGAGATTGACAACGCGAACTCCTTCGTCTACGAAACGACGCTCATTGTCTATAATAATGATGCGGATAAACCCGTAGCCGAAAACATTCGTCAACGTCTCGGCTTTGGAAAGTTGGTATCCTCGCTGGGGCAGTATTCGTTTAGTGGGGATATATTAGTAGTTGTGGGTGGAGACTTCCCCGTTCCGAACTGATGAGATGGCTTGATGCGGCGTTGCCGCGGCCTCTGTCTTCGGACACGTACCTCAGTACGCTTACCTCAGCCAGAAACCACGGCGCCTTGCCTGAAGCCATCTCATCAGTTCGGAGTTTTAATGGGGATGGCTTGATGCGGCGTTGCCGCGGCCTCTGTCTTCGGACACGTACCTCAGTACGCTTACCTCAGCCAGATTCGGCGGTGCCATCCGGGAGGGTGGCGTTCATGGAGCCGGTTCGGTAGCCGAGTAAATCAAGCGAGACAAAGGCAAAGCCAAATCCCCGTAGCGCCTCATGGACGCGCTCGCGCAGGGCGACGTTCATAAGCGCCGCAAACCCGTCCTCATCCACCTCTATACGCGCGCTATCACCATGCGTGCGGACGCGCACCTGCCTCAGGCCCTCGTCGAGCAGGAACTGTTCCGCTTTATCTACGCGCGCGAGTGCCTCCGGGGTAATTGTTTCGCCGAAGGGGAAGCGCGAGGCGAGGCAGGCAAAACTGGGTTTATCAGCGGTTGCGAGGCCCAGCTTTTTCGAGAGAGCTCGGACGTCGGCCTTTGTGAGGCCAGCTTCGCGCAGGGGGCTTCTCGCGCCGCGCTCCGCGACCGCTCGCAGGCCGGGACGGTAATCGCCCTCGTCATCGAGGTTCGAACCCTCAGCGATATGGGCGAGACCGTGCTGCTTCGCAACTTCGCCGATGCGCGCGAGCAACTCGTTTTTGCAGAGGTAACAGCGGTTTGCCGGATTGGCAGCAAAGCCCTCGATAGCGAACTCCTCGCTTGTGATGATGACGTGCGCGATGCCGCGCTGTTCGCAGAAGGCTTGGGCCTCCTTGAGCTCGCGCTCGGGAAACGAGCAGGAGCGCGCGGTGACTGCCACGCAACGGCCGCCGAGTTCCTCGTGCGCAAGAGAGAGGAGCAATGTCGAATCGACCCCTCCGCTGAAGGCGACGGCAACACTGTCGAGGGCGCGTAAGTCTTCGCGAAGGCGCGCGAGTTTTGCTGTGAGATTTGTTGCGGGTGCTGGCATGGACGGCAAGACTCCTTTTCCGTTCCCGGAATTTTCATTTTCTCGGTATTGTACTATTGTTTGCGGCTAACGTTTGAGGTAGAATACATAACCCGCCTCAAATGGTGGGCCTTTTGAAGGCAGTCGATGACATTTTCCGATTTTCTCCGATTTTCTTATTGACATCGATGACTTACGCGGATAACATATCTCCTTGCGTCTTGCGCACGGGTTATGCGAAAAGCGCAAGGCAACCGGGGAAATCGGACAAACTTTTGTCCGACTTCTTTATGCAAGACGAGGTTTTGTACGAGCACCTTGAAAACTGGATACTGTGATGAAATTTTGAGGCGAAGCGAATGTCTTAGACGAAAGAAGGCGCGCATGCAGCGAGAAGCGCACTGAGTACCTTTCTTTGTATGTATGATGCGACCGACTTAAGTCGGGCAGGGATTCCCTCAAAAGACAGCAAGCGAGAACCCGTCAAGGTGTACGGTCAATTAAAAGACAACGGCACCGAGACAAATAGACCAAGACAAAATCTCTAAACTAAACAGCCATCAGGCTGTTTCTTAAACGGAGAGTTTGATCCTGGCTCAGGATGAACGCTGGCGGCGTGCTTAACACATGCAAGTCGAACGATTAAAGCCCCTTCGGGGGTGTATAGAGTGGCGAACGGGTGAGT
>JAIRTN010000136.1 GCA_031254905.1 Coriobacteriales bacterium | reverse complement strand
CCGCACCCTTCTTTCGACACAAGGAAGGGGCGGCCTCTTATTGTCACTTGACAGGGGCGAGGGTCATATGTGGATTTCTCGCGTTGCTCGAAATGACATTCGTATCCGATAGCACTCGTAGGTTGTCATTTCGAACGGAGCCCAAAGGGCGTAGAGAGAAATCTAGTCTTACAGCTGCGAGCCGGGTCAAAAGCGGGCTGATGGTAGGGCCGCACGAGGGTGATGTGATACAACCTCGGTGGGAGCGGCCGGTTATGAGCGCGCGGGTTGTGCGGTTTTAAGGACGTTCCGATGCCATCCGTAAGACTGGATTTCTCGCGTTGCTCGAAATGACGGATGTGCGGCTGCGAGCCGGGTCAAAAGCGGGCGGATGGGACGGCCGCACGAGGGTGGTGCGAGACAGCCTCGGTGGGAGCGGCCGGTTATACAGACAAAGGCGCGGGTGTTAGTTTGAGGGGAGGTACTCGCGGGTGCTGTTCATGCAGAGGAGGACGGTGGCGCTGTTGTGGATGAGCGACGACGTGCTCGCCTGCAGCAGGCCAGCGCCGCCGAGGGCCAGCAGAGCGGTGTTGAGCAGCATGGTCCAGCGAAACGAGCGCCGCATCCGCCGCGCAAGACCTCGGCTCAGCCGCCGCAGCCGCACCAGCGCCTCAAGGTCGCCGCTCCCCAGCGTAATATTGGCCACCTCGCGCGCAATGGCGGCCCCATCGCCCATGGCAATCCCCACATCCGCGCAGCTCAGGGCCGGTGAATCGTTCACGCCGTCGCCCACCATCGCCACCCTCGCGCCCTCCGCGCGCAGCCGCTCCAAAAACGCGTATTTTTGTTCGGGGAGAAGGTCGGCGGCAAACTCGCTAATACCCGCCTCGGCGGCAATGCGCGCGGCGGTGGTCGCGTTGTCTCCCGTAAGCATGATGACGCGCTTGAAGCCTTGCTCCCGCAGTTGGGCAACCGTTTGGGCAATGCCCGGCTTGAGAGGGTCGTGTATGCAGATAACCCCAACCAGCCTGCCGTCGACCGCGAGGAAAAGCGGCGAGCCGTGGGCGGCCAGCTTCTCAACGCGGCGGCGTATATGAGCGGGATAGGTTACGCCCTCATCCTCAAAGACAAAATGGCCGCTGCCAATGATGACGCGCTTGCCGTCGAGTGTCGAGGCGATGCCGTGAGCGACGAGGTAGGTGACGGTCGCGTGTCGCTCGCGATGGTTCAGCCCCCGGGTGGCGGCCTCGTTGACGACGGCGCGCGCAACCGAGTGGGGGAAGTGTTCCTCGAGGCAGGCTGCGAGGCGTAAAACCTCGTCCTTGTCCCAATTATTAAAGGCTAAGACGCTTGCGACCTGCGGCGTTGTCTGCGTGAGCGTGCCGGTTTTGTCGAAGACGAGCGTGTCGGCCTGGGCCAACTCCTCAAGGCTGCGCGCGCCCTTGACCGTGATGCCCATGTGGGCAGCTTCGCGCAGGGCGGCCAGTGAGGAGATGGAGCCGGCCAGCTTGAGCGCGCAGGAGTAGTCGACCATGAGGGCGGTTGCGGCGCGTTCGAGCGAGCGGGTCAGCGCCAGCAGCAGACCGGCGTAGAGGAAGTTGTAGGGCACGAAGCGGTTGGCGAGGTTTTCGAGGCGGATTTGCCCCTCGGGGCGCAGGAGTTCGGATTGCTCGACCAGCGCGACGACCTGCCGGAGCCGCGTTTTTTCGACGGTGGCGGAGACTTCGATGATAAGTTCGCCCTCCTCGACCACCGTGCCGGCGAAAACGGTATCGCCGGCGCTGCGCTCGATGGGCAGCGGCTCGCCGGTAAGTGAGTTTTGGTTGACCAGCGCGTGGCCGCGCAGCACCTTGCCGTCGACGGGGACGGGCGAGCCTGTGCGCACGACGATGATGTCGCCGCAGGCGAGGGCGGTGGCGGGGACGAGGGAGGCGTCCTTGTCGCTGACACCCGTGCCCTCCCCGGCGCCCACGCCCTCCCCACCTGCACCCTCAAGCCGCCAAACCCGCTCGGGTATGTCGAGAAGGGTGTGGATGAGTTCGAGTTGCGTGCGGTCGCGGGCGTGTTCCTCCATCATTTCGCCAAGGGTAAGCATGAACATGATGGAACCCGCGTCGTCGGGCTTGCCTTGCAACAGCGCGGTCGCGATGGCCGCCGCATCGAGTACCGGCACGTCG
This sequence comes from Coriobacteriales bacterium, assembly GCA_031254905.1. The sequence continues at coordinate 1,502 of JAIRTN010000136.1, read as the reverse complement.
AGCCGCCTGCGCCGAAGCGAGCGGATGGCCTCGCGCACGAAGGGCAGGGCGCAGCCTAGCTGGTAGATGAAGCGCAGGGGCGCCGGCAAGAGGAGCCGCACGAGCACCCGGCGCGCCACCAGCCCAGCGACCTGCTCCCAAAGCGTGCGGTCGAACTGCCGCGGCTGCGCCAGCAACTGGGCCTCGCTTGGCCGATGCCGCACGACCTCAGCCGCACTGAGGCGCCCGAGCTGCTCGAGTATCTGCGCCTCGGCGCCGGCGTACACGATGGCAACCGAGCCGGTTCGCGGGTAAACCGTGCAGGCCTCAACCGCGTCCCACTGTTCAACAATCTGCGCAATCGCGCAGGCATCCGCGGCGGGAATCCGCCCCAGCAGCGACACACGTATGCGCCCGCACATCCGATGTTCAACGGTAAATCGCATGGGCAAGACACCCCGTTTCTCCTGTTACAGCCCTTGTCACCCCAAAATTGACCAGCGTGCGGCATGTACGTGCAGCACGGGTGCGTGGCACGGGTGCGCACAGCACGGGTGTGCGGCGCAGGTGCGCGGCACGACTGCACGGTGGGTGCGTGGTGGGTGCGCTCCTACTTTTTGGCGCGCTTGGCGGCGCGTTTGTCGGCGGCGGGCACAGCTTCGTCGGCCCCGGCCTCGCCAGCAGCCCCGGCCTCAGCCCCCTCCGCCTGACTGTTCAGATAGTTGGCCTCCGCAACAATGTCGTCCACGTTGCTTTTCGCCTGCTCAAGAATGTCCTGCCCGGCCGCCTTCACCTGCAGGCCCTTAGACACCGCCTGCACGCACAGCTTCCGCGCCGACGCGGACGTCGCGGCCTTCACGCCCACCGTACCCAGCACAAACCCCGCCGCAATCAGACCAATTTCCTTGGCGTACGCCATGCTCTCTCCTTTCGTCGGAATTGCGCTCCCAAATAGTTAGATATGTGTAACTCCGAATACTACACATCCCCAGAAAAAAAGTAAAGGATTTAATAGGGAGCCAACCGCGTCTTACCCCCTCCGCACCGCCCCCCCCCCAGAGCGCCTGCCCCCCACCAAGCGCCCGCCCCACCCATGCTCACTTTCTCAAAGTTTTCCTGAGGGTGTTGATGACTTGGGCGAAGTCGAGTGGCTTGCCGAGATGGGCGTTCATGCCGCATTCGTGGCATTTATCGATGTCCTCTTGGAATACGTTGGCCGTCATCGCGACGATGGGAACCGTTTGGGCGCAGGCGGATTCGCTCGCGCGAATCTCTTGGGTCGCGTCAAAACCGTTTTTCTCCGGCATCTGCAAATCCATGAAGATGATGTCGTAGCGCTCAGGGTTTTCTCTAAACATGCGCACGGCTTCCACGCCGTTTTTTGCCCAGTCGAGGGTGATGTCCGTCGGTTCAAGCAAGACGGCGAGTATCTCAAAATTAACGTCGACATCCTCGGCTATCAGCGCGGTAAAGCCCGCAAAGTCGATGCCCCTCATCTCGCCGGGCGCCCCGCTTAACACCCC
>JAIRTN010000107.1 GCA_031254905.1 Coriobacteriales bacterium | reverse complement strand
TACGATGAAGCACGGGCGTTGTATTCGCCCGCTGCGGGCAATTATTGGTGATACAATGAGTTTTCTCTCACCCTCTCAGGGTCATTGTCCCCAATCGCTTCTTCTCACGCTGTCATTCGGTGCTGTGCGTCTATATCATTGCGCCCCTCATTGTATTGGCGCTCATCGTTACTCCCGTTCGCCCCTTGCTCAAAGACATCGTTTCCGCCGAGCCGCCTGCCCAAGCGGCAGTCACTCGTCCCGCCTCGTTCCTTCCGTTTGGCAGCCAAGTCTTTGTCTGCCTAATACTATTCCGCTTCGTATACGGCTATACCCTCACCTTTGAGGAAACCGTCGGAGAGATAGGGCGCGTTCCGCTACTCGTGGCCTTTGCCATCATCCCACTGGCACTTCTCCTCATCGTAGGACTGCTCAAAAAAGGCGAAATCGACCCAGACCGTTTCTCATCGATTTGGTAGAAAGCGAGGCCACAGGCCCAATCCGCAAATGAACCACCAATAAGCCACGGTGTTCAAAAGGGGCCCCATAACCCTAACTTCCTGCAGTCTTGGGTTGATACCAGAATGTCCTTTGCGGCGCATAGCGCCTATGGCAGCAACTTTGCTCTGAGCTTTCTCAGATAGTTGAGTTTGAAGTTCCTTGCGTTAATGAAGAATATCTCGTCTGTTGTCGTCTGCTCGTGAGCATCAAATTTAAGCGCCGTTAATTCAAACCCACAGAACAAGTCAGCCGCCTGCGCAAGACGATAGTAAGCCGAACTGCCATCCTTGAATTCAGAAACATTCTTAGCGAGCACATAATTCATTGCCGCGGTCAGGTTATTGGTAATAAGTTGCTGGCCGCGATCATAGTAGACCTTTACCGTGTCGAACTGTTGAAAGTACGCGATGTTCTGAAACAGGTAGTTGATAATATCCTGCTTCATTTTGACTACCAGTTTATCAGGCGAAATCTCGCTCTTCTGATAAGCGAAGGTTTTATACCTGATGGGCGCAAGTTTGACGAACGTAAAGAATTTCACAAGGAGCTGTCTGCGCTGATTCAGGGTCAGATGTTCGTAGTCGTGGTGTCCGTTTAACAGAGGCGACATGTGGAAAGGAACATCTGGGAGTCCTGCGGCTTTCAGCGCATGTTCGTGTTTCACGATATTGGGAGCAATGTTGTCAACTTGGTCATGGAACACCAGCGTAAGAAGGTAGTACTTCGATTGAATCGAACTATCCCCGCTCTCGTCTGCGAAGGCCGACAACTCTCTCATCCTGACTCCGAATACAGTAGTGGCGTGGGATAGCCCACGCCGACTGGAAGACCCGATTCTCGCGAATCAGTCAATGAAAATACTTTACCACATTTCTCGTCGATTGGGTAGCATGGCACGCAGGCATTACTCCTACGATTGCTCCGAGTACGCTCCTCAAACACATCGGCCAAACACATCTCTCCCGTTTTTCGACGCATTTGCCCCTTAGTACGCACAAAAGCTTTGTGATGCTTACTTTATTGCGAAGCCGGAGGTGCCTTTGTAGAGTACTTGGAGTATGAGCTGCGCGATTTCTTCGGGAGTTTCGGCCATGCCGTTTTTTAACCATTTCTCAGCTATGGCTATGCAGCCGCTGATGCTGTAGGTTGTGATGTAGTCTTTCGCGTTCTCACCGTATGATGGGTCAATCCAAGCGGTAACAACCTGCGTAAGTTCCATGATGTCTTGTCGAAAGGCAAAGTCGCAGTTCTCGCTTAGAAGCACGCGGGCTAAATCCGAATTCTCCCAAGCGTATTCCAGTATCTCCGTTAGGGCTGTAAGCGACATGGGGCCTTTTTCCTCGGTGTTGTGCTGGGAACTGAGCCGTTCTTCTAGCGCCTTGAGTACCTCCTGCTCCATTTGATGCAGCAAATCATACTGGTCATGGTAGTGCAGGTAGAAGGTGCTTCTGTTTACGTCGGCCAACGAGCAAATCGATTTTACGGTGATACCTGAGATGTGCTGTTCCTGCATAAGTTTCACCAACGCGTTGCGAAGCGCCGTCTTTGTGTAAGCCACCCGCCTGTCCTCTTTTCGCGCGTCGGGTGTCTCCGTGTCCTCGATACCGATAACTTGCAAATCCATCTCTCCGACTCTCCTGACTTCCGCTGACGCCGCTTTTTTGTCCGAATTATTTTGTCGAACAGGTATCATATTTTCCCCAAATGGCCGACTATCCAACATAAATAGCAAATATGTCGATTTTCAGGCATTTTTGAGAAAATTGTCGCTTGAAATTCAACACTATGTCTATAAAAATACACTATGTCGAAAATTATAAGTTGTAAGGGTGCAATTTGGCAACCTCACCCCCCGCCAACCCCCGAGTTGGCTTCTCAGGATAAAAAGACAAAAGGACCACGCCCATGGAGCGTTTCGCACACATCATCGTCAAATACCGCAAGGCGATTATCGCTATCTTCGTCACACTGACGCTCATCTGCGCGCCATTGATGGTTTTCGTCAAGGTCAACTACAACATCGTTGACTATCTCCCGGCTTCGTCCCAATCGACGCAGGCCATAGAAATCATGAGCGAGGAGTTCAACGACACCGTTCCTAACCTGCAGGTCATGGTCCACGATGTCACGCTGCCCGAGGCCCTCGCGTACAAGGAGCGCTTCGCGGCAATCGAGGGGGTCTCCTCGGCGCTTTGGCTCGATGATGTCGTCGACCTCAAGCAACCCTTGGAGATGACAGACGCCGGCACCATCGAAACCTACTACAAAGACAAGACGGCCCTGTTCAACCTCTCAGTCAAACAGGGTGCCGAGCAAAGCGTCCTCAACGCCCTGTACGACATCGTTGGTCCCGATAACGCGGTCGGTGGGGAGGCGTCCTCGCTCGCGGCCGTGCAAACAGCCGCCGTTAATGAGGTGTTGGGGGCCTTTGCCATCCTTATCCCCGCCATCATTATCATTCTTACGCTGTCGACCAGTTCGTGGCTCGAGCCGCTTCTCCTGTTCATATCGATAGGCGTCGCCATAATCCTCAACATGGGCACCAACATCGTCTACGACGACGTTTCCTTCATCACCAACTCGGTAAGCCCCATTCTCCAGTTGGCGGTTTCGCTGGACTACGCGATTTTCCTGCTGCACAGTTTTGCCGACTACCGCAAGCAATACGCGGACGTTACGGTGGCGATGCAACACGCGATACGCACCTCGTTCTCGACGGTTGCCTCAAGCGCCTCCACCACCCTGTTTGGCTTCATCGCGCTCGTGTTTATGGAGTTCCTCATCGGCTCCGACCTTGGCATCAACTTAGCAAAGGGCATCATCTTCAGCTTCATCACCTCAACGGTCTTCCTGCCGGCCCTCACGCTGGGCGTCTACCGGCTTATCGACCGCACGCACCACCGCCCCCTGCTGCCAAGTTTCGCAAACATCGGCCGCGTACTCTCCAAACTTGCCCTCCCGGTTGCCGTGTTGGTCATCCTCGCGCTCGTGCCATCCTTCCTCGGGCAGAGCCGCACTGACTTCCTCTACGGGGCAGAAAGCGGCGGCGGCGGCACTCGCTCGCAGTTCGACACGGAGAAGATACAAAAGGAGTTCGGCGAGAGCAACTTGGTCGTCATGCTCGTTCCCCGGGGAGACATCGCGCGCGAGCAGCTACTCGGCCAGCGCCTTGAGCAGCTCGAACACGTAACCAGCGTCATGTCCTACGCGCAGGCTGTGGGTGTCACCATACCCTCAGAGTTCCTCGACGAAGCAATCACCAACCAATTCTACTCCGCCAACTACGCCCGCTTCATCCTCTCCACCGACGTCCCGGCGGAGGGCGACCTCGCCTTCGCCACCATGGGCGAAATCCGCAACATCGCCTACGAATTCTATGGGGACGGCGCCTACTCGCTGGGCCGCAGCATGAATCTCTACGACATGAGGGACGTCGTGCAAAAGGACAACTTGCGGGTCAACCTCATCGCGATTTGCGCAATCTTCCTCGTACTGCTCATCACCTTCCGCTCGCTGGTGCTGCCCCTCATCCTTCTGCTCACCATCGAGGCCGCCATCTGGATAAACCTCGCCATACCCTACTTCACCGGCACTCCCATCAACTACATCGGCTACCTCGTCCTCAACACCGTACAGCTCGGCGCAACGGTCGACTACGCCATCCTTCTCACAAACACCTACCTGCGCCTGCGCAAATCGCTGCCCAAACGCGACGCAATTCGCCAAGCGCTCGGCTCAAGTTTCAAATCCATACTCGTGTCGGCAACCGTACTCAGTCTTGCCGGCTTCATACTCCTCGCAACCTCGACAAACCCCATTGTCTGCGACATTGGAGCTATGTTAGGGAGGGGGACGCTACTTTCCTTTGCTTTGGTCGTCTGCTTCCTCCCAGCTTTACTCAGTTTTTTGGACCCCTTAATCGGAAAACTCACTATGAAAGCCAACTTTTTTAAAGGAACTGCTGGGGAGAAGAACCCCACGGCCCCCTCGTCTTTGTCTGGAGGATGATACGTATGAAGAACAACGCGCTCAAGAGCATGAGGGCACCGCGCATCGTACTTGCCCTGTTGATGGTTGCCGCGCTTGTGCCGACCGTCAATCTCATCGGGGGCTTCCCCGCGACTGCCCATGCTGAGGACAGCGAGCAGCAGATGGTGGCCGCCACCGCTTCCGGCCCGGCATCTGTCACCGCCAAGGAGGAAGTCCTCTATGGCCTGCTCAACGGGGATGGCACGCCGCGCTCAAGCTATGTGGTCAACCACTTTCAAATCAATGAGCCCGGCACGCTCACGGATTACGGCGCCTATCGTTCCGTGACGAATCTGACTTCCACAAACGCCCTCACACTTGCCAATGAGCAGGTTTCCGGTACGGTGGATAAGGGCGACTTTTACTATGAGGGCATCCCTAGTTCGCTCGACCTGCCGTGGCTTATCAACGTCCGCTACACGCTCGACGGGGCCTCTGTGGAGCCCAGCCGTCTTGCGGGAGCATCCGGGCGCCTCGGCATCCACATAACAACGCAACAGAATACCAAGGTCGATAAAATCTTTTTCGAGAACTATCTCCTCCAGATACAGATGACGCTTGAGGCAAGCAAGGTGCGAAACGTCAACGCGCCCGGCGCGACGATTGCCACCGCTGGCGAAAACCGGCAGGTTGCCTTCATGGTGCTGCCCGGGCGAGAAGGCGATTTGACCCTTGAGGCCCAAGTCACCGATTTCGAGATGCCGGGCATCCAAATTTCCGCTCTGCCGTTCTCGATGGTATTCGACATCCCCGACACCGCTGACATGCTCAAAGACATGGAGACCCTCACCGACGCGATTGGGGCGCTTGACGAAGGGGTCGAGCGGCTCAAGAGCGGTGTGGGCGACATGAAGGGCGGTATTGCCGGTCTTGCCTCCGGGTCCGCGGGGATAAACGACGGGCTCTCGCTCCTTAGTGGCAACTCCACGGCATTACGCGCGGCCTCCGCGCAGATAAACGGCGCCTTGGCGACCATCGCGCAACAGCTTGGTAGTGGGGCGGTGGATCCGGCGCAGATAGACCAACTCATTGCCGGACTACGTCAGCTTGCGGCGGGCCTGTATAGCGGCGACTTCTCGCAGCCCGGTCTTGCCGAGGGCCTTGAGCAAGTAGGAGGCGGCATCTCCAGCGCCGTTGGCGCGATGGACGGCTACATCACAGCGCTTGCCCCGCTTTACAACCAGGGGGCTTTGGGGGATCTGATGACAGATGCCTTGGCCAACCTGAACCAAGACTCTCTGCTTACGCTTCAGAGCCTTCTCAATACCAACACACAAGCCATCTACGCCCAAGGCGTGTGGTATGGGGCGAATGGCAACGACGGAATTCAGGCAAGTCTTTACTCCATCGCCGCCGGGCTTGGCCAGTTTGCGGGGAATTGTCGGTATCTTGCTGGCCAGCTTACGACAATCGCTGACGGCTTGGAAGCAGGCCTCAGCGGAATGGGTCAACTCCAAACGCTCATAGCCTATATGGGAGAACTTTCGACCAATTACACCGCCTTCGATGGGGGGCTTGTCTCCTACATGGAGGGCATCGATACGCTCGCCGCGAACTACAAGGCCTTCAACAGCGGGCTCACGCAATTTGCGAGTGGCGTAAACGATTTGTACGGCGGCATCTCCGATTTGCGTGAGGGTACGGGCATGTTGTACGCCAATGTGGAGGATTTGCCCGCGACCATGCAAAAGGAGATAGACTCCTTCCTCAGCGACTACCAAAAGGACGACTTCACGCCGGTATCCTTTGTCTCCGCGGACAACAAGGATGTTGCACTCGTGCAGTTTGTCCTGCTCACCGATGCCATCAAGGTGCCGGCCGCCGAAGCACCTCCTTCCCCCGCCCCCGCCGAGCAAAGTTTCTGGGACCGCCTCCTCTCCCTCTTTAGTTAAACCCTCTGGAGGCGGCAGGGGCGGGCGCGGTGCGCCCGCCCCTCCTTTTGGCGTTCCATCCCTAAGGAGACGGCAGAGGCAGGCGGCGCGGGGGGGGGTGGTCAGGGTGGGGTAAATGTCATAGAGTATGAGGACATGGGAAACGCAGGGGGAAGTGATGGCTTTGAGGATGGTTGAGGGACATGACACGCAGGATTGCCGTATTTGATACCACGTTGCGCGACGGCGAGCAGTCGCCGGGCGCGAGCATGAAAACCGACGAGAAGCTCATCATCGCGCGCCAGTTGCTGCGTTTGGGCGTGGATGTCATCGAGGCCGGATTTCCCATCTCAAGCCCCGGGGATTTTGAGAGCGTGCAACGCATCGCGGCCGAGGTGGGCGACCGCGCCGTAGTCTGCGCTTTGTCGCGAGCCATCGCGCGCGACATCGAAGTTGCCGCCGAGGCGCTTGCCGCCGCCGCCCGTCCCCGCATACACACAGGGCTGGGTGTGAGCCCCTCCCATTTGCGTGACAAACTTCGCATCACCGAGGAAGCCGCCATTGAGCAGGCGGTTGCGGCCGTCCGTTGCGCCCGCAACTATACCGACGACGTACAATTTTATGCCGAGGACGCCGGAAGGGCGGAAGACAGCGTTCTTATCCCCCTCTTGGAAGCTGTTATCAAGGCGGGCGCGAGCGTCGTCAATATTCCTGATACCACGGGGTATTCGCTGCCGGAGGCGTTTGGCGCGCGCATTGGGCGGCTCATGGAGCGGGTGCGGGGGATTGAGGACGTTGTTGTTTCTGTGCATTGCCACAACGATTTGGGGCTTGCCACGGCGCTGACGCTTGCCGGGGTAGCTCATGGTGCCGGACAGGTCGAGTGTACTATCAATGGTTTAGGCGAGCGTGCTGGCAATACGGCCATGGAGGAAGTCGTTATGGCGATACGGACTCATGGCGAGGAGCTTGACGCGCATACTGATATTGACACGCGTGAGTTTACGCGCGCATCGCGTCTTGTTGCTGGTATTACGGGTATTAAGGTGCAGCCCAACAAGGCTATTGTCGGCGCGAACGCTTTTGCGCATTCGAGCGGGGTGCATCAGGACGGGGTGATAAAGGCGCGGACGACCTATGAGATTATCGACCCGGCGAGTGTTGGGGCGGATGGGTCGGGCATTGTGCTGAGCGCGCGGAGCGGGAGAGCGGCGCTGAGGCGGCGGCTGGAGGATTTGGGGTTCCCGTTGGGTGCTGCGGGGGAGGGCGCTGAGGCGCAGCCGGTTGGGGAGGCCGAGGTTGTGGCGGCCGAGGTTGCGCCAGAAGAAGTGGCCTTTGAGCAGGTGTACGCACGGTTTTTAGAGATTGCGGACCGCAAGAAGGAGGTCTACGACGAGGACCTTGAAGCGCTCATGGCCGAGTATGACCGCAGCATCGACGCGCTGTGGACGCTTAAGACCCTGCAGGTGAGTTGCGGTGTGCCGCTTGTGGCGACGGCGACGGTTGTTTTGGTGGACAGGGAGGGCGTGGAGCATCTGGCTAACGCGACCGGCACGGGGCCCATCGACGCCGCGTATAAGGCGGTTGGCGATATTGTGTGCGTGGAAAATGACCTCAGGGAGTTTGTGGTGCAGGCCATTACGCGCGGCATTGACGCGCTTGGGGAGGTTACGGTGCGCGTAGCCGACGCGGAGGGGACGATTTACTCCGGGCGCGGTGCCGATGGCGACATTATTGTCTCGAGTACCAGGGCCTATCTCAACGCGCTTAACCGTATGTTGCGGGCGGTGTGAAGGAGGAAGCGTATGGTTTTCGTCAAGCTGTCGAGCGCATGTAAGGCTCTATGTAAAAAGGCATTCGGGGATACCTTTTTTAGCTATTCTCGCTTGGTTCTACTAGGGCTTTCCCTAACTCGGGTTGTGACCTATCTGTTTCTCCTCCTTTTGCTTAATGGATTTCTCTTTACCATTCCGGGCACCAGCATAGTCATTGGCATTACGGCCCCCATTTTCTTTGCCAGTGGGGCACTCGTGGCCGTTGTTGTCGCCTTGTTCTCAAAACGCATTGGCAGTTTTAATAATCGTATTGTCTCATTGCTGGTTCTTATCTCGGGTATATCGGGAGCCTTGATGATGATTCTTTACCAGCAAGGCTTTGGGTTAGTTATGGAGTTGATTTCGGCTGCGCTGATTGGCGTGATGACGGCGCTTATGATTATCAGTTGGGGAGAAATTTACACAAAACTAGAGATTGCGCAAATTGGTCAATGGATTGTGCTTTCTTTTGCCCTGTCTTTCGCTCTTTCTTTGCTTCTTAAAAGCATCGCCGCTTGGCTGCTTTATCCAATTCTGCT
>JAIRTN010000091.1 GCA_031254905.1 Coriobacteriales bacterium | reverse complement strand
GTAATGCCAGCTCAAAGCCTATCTTTTTTACCCATAAACCCCACATCTTTTCAAAACGGTCATCTCAAGAAATCTATGCCCAATTCTCCCAACGGTCTTAAACCAAAGCCCACAGGTATTAAGACACGTTTTTTTGATTGGGGTCGAAGCCGCATGTCTAGATTGCCGGAACAAGTCCGGCAATGACGGGATAAGGGATAAAGGAATGACCCGGGTCGAAGCCGTGGGACTAGATTTCTCACATTCGTTCGAAATGACAACCTGAGAGATATCCGCAGGTAAAACCGTCATTTCGAGCAACGCGAGAAATCCAGTCTCACGGATGGCATCGGGTCATCTCTTATGCGGAGGTTGCGGCGCAACACGATTACTTTCAATAGAATCGGCGGCTACACCTTTGCCTATACATACATCGAATACTTAGACCGCGCTTTTGGTTGGGATAATTTTTTGACTTATGCAGAAACGGGCGATTTTGAGTCTGCTTTTGGGATGGATGAACAGGGAGTATATGACGGATGGATTGATTTTCTGAAAGAGAACTACAGACGCGCGGAGGATTAATTGTGCAAAGGCGAAAGCGCCGGGCACATACCCGGCGCATGTATCACCGCGGGCGGCGAGGAGACAAAAGGGGCGCAGCAGGAGCAGGGGCGGGGGCTAGGCCTCTTGCGGGGCTTCCTTATCCCTAATCCATGCATTTAATTTGCGAAGTTCAAGCATTACGAGGATGCTACAGGTGATGACGCTGAGAGCGTCGGCGACCGGGTAGGCGTAGTACAGCCCATCGAGCGGCGTGAGCGACGGTATGATGGAAGTGATGACCAGCGGCAGCAGGTAGATGAGCGGGATGAGGTAGAGAATTTGCCGCGTCATTGACAGAATCATCGACTTGAGCGGCTGCCCGCTCGACTGGAAGTATTGCGTCGCGAGTACCTGAATGCCGATGAGGGGCATGAGGAACATCTGCACCTTGAGCGCGCCGACGGTGAAGGTGAGCAAATCGTCCGTGATGCCGAATATCATCACTATCGGCTCGGGGATGACGTGTACGATTGTCCAGAATATGAGCCCGATGATGATGACCCAGACCAGCGCGACCTTAAAGGTCGTCTTGACGCGCTCGTAGTTGCGCGCGCCGTAGTTATAGCCGAAAAGGGGCTGGGCCGCTATGGAAACGCCGAGGATGGGGAAGAAGGAGAACATCGTAACGCGCCCAACCACACCAATGGCGGCCAGCGCGCCGTTTGCGGTGATGACGTGGTCCGCGCCGAGAATGTTGAGTTGGTTGTTGATGAGGAGGCTGATGAGCGCGTTGGCAACCTGCAGCACGAAGGGCGCCGAGCCCAGCGCGAGGATGCTTCCAACGAGGGGCCAATGCACCTTGAGATAGCGACGACGCAGCTTAAACGGTGCCTTGTCCGAAAACACGAAGTACCAGAGTACGAGAAAGGCGCTCAGGGCCTGCCCGATGATGGTTGCCCAAGCGGAGCCCGCGATGCCCCAGCCAAAGACCACAACGAAGAAGTAGTTGAGTATGATGCAGGCAATCGTCCCGGCAACCATCGTATAGAGGGCGCGATTGGGGTCGCCGGCGGTGCGGATGAAGTTGTTGAAGCCCATGCCGAGAAACTGAAAGACCATGCCGCCGCCGATAATCATCAAAAACAGGCGCGTTGGCTCCCGCGTATCGTCGGTGACACCCGTAATCGAAAGAATAGGGTCCATGCAGGTATAGAGGATTACCGTGCATACAAGGGCCGCGACAAGGCTCAAGGTAAAGGTGTTACCCATGATGCGCTCGGCTTCGTCCTGCTTGCCCGCGCCCAGCCGAAGTGCCGTAAGAGCGTTACCACCCTGCCCGATAAGGATGGCGATGGCCATGCCGAAAACCATGATGGGCAGGGCATTGGTGGCCGTCGCCTGCCCGATGGTGGGCACGGCATGCCCCATGAAGGCCGAATCGACGATGTTATACAGGCCGTTGACCACCAAGCCGATAATGGCGGGAGTGGCAAACTCGAGCATGAGTTTGGTTATCTTCGTCGTCCCAAGTCGGTTGACCTGCTGCGGAGCCTGCTGCTCCGTATTCTGTCGCCCTGTTTCGTCTTTCACTCTACTATCCCTCATCGTTGGCGCGTCCCTTACAAAAAACGCAGGGAGCCCGTTCATCCAAAAGCCTCATCCAGAGAAATGCTGCTCGAATGTCGCTGGGCGAAAAGGCTGCATAATTGGATTGGTCGGTGTCTCCCTGAAAGGTTAAGGTATCAGTTTAACGCATTGCGGGCCAAATCAGTCAACAATCCACCGACATCAAGTAAGAAATCAAAAAATAAAGAGTGGAATGGTGAGGCGTACGCGGCGGTATGCGGGCAGCGGCTCACCCGTTGAAACGCGGGGTGGAGGCAGCGTCATCTCTCAGCGTCACCTCGCCGGCGGCAACGGCCACCCTGCGCTGCCCATCAGCCAAAACAAGGCAGGCCGCGTCGTCGATACCCTCAACAACACCACTCGCAATCTGTGCGCCCTCGGCGTTGCGCACGCAAACCCATTCGCCACGCAACGCCATGCGCTCAAGATAGGCGTCCACAAAAGGCGCAAAAGAACAACCGGCAGTAAGCCATCTCTCGTAATGTTCAAAGAGCCTGTTGATGACCGCCGCCCCCACGTCCTCAAGCGGCAGGTTGGCACACTCTGCGAGCGGCGCGGCACCCTCAGACGACAGGCTCTCAGCTTGGCAATCGCTCAGATAGGCACTGCCCGAAAACACCTCGGCGTCGGGCGGGCGATTCACGTTTATGCCAATGCCGATAACCACGAGAGGCGGCGGAGGCGACGCGGCGGAGGCGGGAGCGGCCTTGGTGGGGGGGGCGGGGGCGAAGATGCCGCCACGGGCGAGGACGGCGTCGCCAGCGAGGGCACCGCCGCGGGCAAGGGCACCGCCGCGGGCAAGGGCGAAGTCACGCTTCACCTCAACCAATATGCCCACAAGTTTCCCGCGTGGCACAATGAGGTCGTTTGGCCACTTGATGCGCAGGTCTCCACCCGCAAAAGGCGCAATCGCGTCATATGCGGCAGTTGCCACAAGAGGGCTAAGGGAGGCCACGTTCATGGATGCCGCACGGACAGGGTCAAGTTCAAGCAGCGCGGAAAGATAAAGCCCGCCGGGCGGCGATGCCCAGAGGCGACCCATCCTGCCTCGCCCCGCGGTCTGCCGAGCGCTTATCACAACAAGCGGACGCGCGTCGAGGCCTGCCTGTGCCTGCACAAACACCTCGTCGTTGGTGGAGGTGACGACGTCTTTTACCACGAGCTTACAGTCGCAAATCAAAAGCGCGGCAAGTCGTTCAGCGTCCACGGATGCCTTCCTCGGGAGAAGGGGCGGTCTTGGGCCCTAAACCGGGGCCGTTAGCATCCCCATTAAAACCCGCGCCTACGATGCCCGAAGCAGCTTCGGTAGCAGACATCGCGGCTGGCTCGGCTCCGGTGGCTCCCCCGTCGCCGTGGTGCTCGTTCATCGCGCTGACGATGCCCTCCTCCAGCGCGGTGCGCACGATGGGAACCGCGCGGGCAACGGTAATCTCGAAATCCTCTAAGTCGCGCCCCCGCATGCGCTGCAGCACAAAGGAATGGGCGAGCATGCGGCCGGGCGGACGCCCAATTCCCACGCGGAGGCGGGCGTAATCGGGGCCCAGCGCCTGATGCAGCGAGCGCAGGCCGTTGTGCCCCGCGTGGCCGCCGCCGGATTTGAGCCTGATGACGCCGGCGGGCAAATCCAACTCGTCATGGACGACGAGCAGGTTCTCGACGCCGAAGCCGTAGCGGGCAAGAAGGCCCTTGACCGGCCCTCCGCTCAGGTTCATGAAGGATTGGGGCTTGACAAGGACGAGCTTCTCCCCGCGCCAATTTGCCTCTCCTACCAGAGCATTTGAGGCGATTTTCCAGTAATTGACGCCCAACTCGGCGGCGAGGGCGTCGATGACCGCAAAACCCACGTTGTGGCGCGTTTGCTCGTACTCCCGCCCGGGGTTGCCAAGGCCGACGATGAAATGAGGGCCCAAAAGTGCCATCAGATTTGGAACTCGGGGTCGAAAAGTTCGGAGACCGAGGCCTCCTGGTACACGTTCATAATCGCGTTTGCGAGCAAGGGCGCAACGGATACGACCTTGATTTTGCCTTGTTGGCGCTCCGGCGGCACCGGCACCGTGTCGCAGACAACGACCTCCTCGATGTCGGCGGTTTCCAAGCGCTCATAGGCCGGGCCCGAGAACAGGGCGTGCGTCGCGCAGATATAGATGGCGGTCGCGCCCTGCTTCTTCAGCGTTTTGATGGAGGCGGCGAGGGTGCCCGCCGTATCTATCATGTCGTCGTTGAGAATGCAAGTTTTGCCGCTGACCTCGCCGATGACGCTCGTTTTTTCGATGAGGTTATGGTCGGAGCGGGTTTTGTGCATAACGGCGAGGTCGGCGCCGAGCATGTCGGCGAGTTTTTTGGCCGCCTTGGTGCGCCCAACGTCGGGCGAGACTACGCAGACGTTTTCGAGGTTTTGCTTGAGGAAGTACTCCGCAAAGATGGGCAGCGCCGTGAGATGATTGACGGGCGTGTCAAAGAAGCCCTGTATCTGCCCCTGATGCAGATCGATGGTGATGGTTCGATTGACGCCCGCCACCGTGAGAAGATTGGCGACGAGCTTGGCGGTAATAGGCTCACGCGACGCCGATTTCTTGTCCTGACGCGAGTAGCCATAGTGGGTGATAACGGCGGTCACGGTGCGCGCGGAGGCGCGTTTTGCCGCGTCGGCCATGATGAGAAGCTCCATGAGCGCGTCGTTGACGTTTCCCGCGATGGATTGGACGATAAACACGTCGCAGCCACGCACGCTCTCAAGATACCGAGCGTATATCTCACCATTCTTAAAGGTGGTGAGCGTGATCTTTCCCAGCTTCACCTTCATGGCATCGGCGATTTTCTTGGCAAGATCTGGGTTGCTCCTGCCGGAATACAGTTTCAGGTTCTTGGTGACCTCGGTCATTGTGACGCTTCCTCCTCATGCTGGTTCGTCTCGTTTGTTTCGCGTTCTTTCATTACCGTTTCCCCACTTCCCGTCTTTCCATTCCTGCGCGCCCTGTGCTTGCGTGTCCAGCCCTTTTCAATGGTCTGCGCGGTTCGCTCGATACCCAGAGCGCCGGCCGGCACATCTTTGGTGATCACGCTTCCCGCGCCGGTCACGGCGTCTTCTCCCACCGACACCGGGGCGACAAACATGGTACTGGAGCCGACAAAAGCGCGGTCGCCTATCGTCGTGGGATTCTTGGCGAAGCCATCATAGTTGCACGTGATGGTCCCCGCCCCGATATTCACGTCTTCGCCGAGCGTCGTGTCTCCCAGAGAGCTGAGGTGCGGAACCTTGCTGTTTGGCCCGACGGTTGAGTTCTTGATCTCAACATGGGTGCCCGCCTTTGAACCCGCCCTCATGACGGTGCCGGGCCGCAGATAGGCGCGTGGGCCGCAGCTCACGCCGCCTTCAAGCGTCACG
>JAIRTN010000084.1 GCA_031254905.1 Coriobacteriales bacterium | reverse complement strand
ACCTTATGCGACCTTTGTCCCGATAGGCGAGGACTTTGAATTTTCTGAAGGCAAGGAAATCGATGTTCGGCTGCGGGTATTCGGATTCCTCGACCTTGGGCTGCACCATATTCGTATTTGGAAGTTTGACGAAGAAGCGGGTGAAATACTCTCAAACGAATACGACAAAGTAGTGCCGGTCTGGAATCATCGCATCGTCGTGAAAGAGAGCGGGGAGAGCGAATCTTTCTATACCGACGAAGTCGAGATAGAGGCAGGATGGCGCACGCCGATGATAGCCCTGTGGTCACGAGCGTTTTATCGACACAGGCAAAGACGTTGGCGAAAAATCGCCAACGCTGTGTCAAGGGGACGTATCTCCTGACACACTGTTTAAAAAACACGGCGCTCCAACTGAGCCTCGGGGCGCAACATCCTCGTGCGCCGTGCACTTCCGCATAAGGGATGACCAGATGCCATCCACACGACTAGATTTCTCGCGTTGCTCGAAATGACACTCGGCCGTCCGAAAACATGTGTGGATTCGCGCCGAGGCGTAGAGCCCGGCGCGTATATAACCGCGGGCGGCGAAGCCGCCTCGTGTACACGATCGATGGGGGTGGGGCGTACCACTCTGAGGGGGATGGCATAAACTTTGGGGTATTTCGCATAATCCTACGGAGGGTGGGACGATAGAGCCGCGCAAAGGCATCATCCTATAGAAAGAAACAGGTGAACAGCGTTCAAGGAGGCGTCGCGTACTGATTTCCCACGTGGAGTGGTGCGCGGCGACGAACAGCAAAGTTCCTCGAACGCCTGCATTTCTCGTCGTATGAATCCGTATGAAGCCAAACGAGAAAGCATGGTCACGTCCGCTGGGAGAACGAAAGATGAATGAAAGGAGTGGATATGTCAGAGAGTAAAGCACAGGAGTACGAGCAAAATGGTCTGGACAGGCGAAGTTTCCTCCAGAAGTCACTGGCCTTCGGGGCTGGTGTGCTGGGTGGCGGCGTGCTGGGTGGCACCACCGTCGCGCTTGCCGCGGGCAGCCCGGAGAGCGAGGAGAAGCCGGAGATTAACGCGACCCATCCTCGGGAGATGCTGGAGCATTACACAGGCAAAAACGCCGAGCCGATTCCGCCCTGTGACCCGCCGGCATCGTGGGATGCTGTGGCCGATGTTGTCATCATCGGCACGGGCAACGCGGGCCTCGCGGCAAGCCTGTATCTCGCCGAGCGCGGCGAAAGTGTGCTGGCCGTGGAGAAAAGCCCCATGTGGGGTGGCGTATCTTCAACCGCCGGTGCGTGGGTCATCAAGGGTGGGACCAAGTCGCATCTTGCTGCCGGCATGGAGTTCAATGTCGAGGAGCTGATGGATATAGCGCTGCGGAATTTGCCCTATCCCCCCAACGGTCTTCATCGCAAGACGACCCGCAAGCTGATAATCAAGGGCGCGGAAGCCATGGACTGGTTCGTCGACATGGGCGCACCCATCAAGATGGTCCATCCGCAAAGCCACGTGGCAATCGGCCCCGACGGTGCGGTTCGCGCCTGCTACGGCACGAATTTCGCCTACGAGCAGGCACTTGATAAGGGCGCCGACATACGTCTGGAAACTGAGTGCATAGGGCTGGTCAAAGACGGCGAGCGTATCGTCGGTATCAAAGTAAAAAATATCAATACTGGTGTCGAGAGTTACTTCAAGGGCGAGAAGGCTGTTGTCGTGTGCAGCGGCGGTTTTGCCGGCAACTTCGACATGCTTGCTCGCTGGTGCCCGACTGCCGCCAAGACGGCGCAAACGACGGCAACCTTCCCGGGGGACGACGGCGCGGTCATCCGCATGGGTATTGGCGCCGGCGCCGAGATGAACGGCTGGGATTCGTTCTGCTCCTTCGACGGCGGTCTGCCCGACACCGCAAGCTGGTATCATCGCATCCGCGAGGGCGACGTGCAGCTTGCGCGCCAGCCGTGGCTGGGCATCGACATCACCGGCAACCGTTACCCCTATGTCTCGTACTTCGAGGCGGGATGGGCGGCGCTTGAGGTGCAGGCAAAGGTCTTTCAGGGTCTGCCACAGTCCTGCGGCTACGTCTTTTTTGATTCGGATTGGGAGAAGAACACAATCTCCTTCAAAGAGGGCGGTTGTCGCAAGCCCGAGACAAAAGAGGAGACACCTCGTTCGATGGTGACTGCCATCGACCCGGAGGACTGGCGCATCGGCATACAGCGTGCCTTGGAGCGCGGCGAAATCAAGCAGGCCGACAACTTCAGCGACCTTGCGGAGCAGATGGGGCTTGACCCTCAGATGGTCGAAAAGGCAGTGAAGGACTGGAATGCAATGTGTGAGACCGGCGAGGACCCCGAGTATAACTTCCGTCCCGAGTGGCTGATACCGCTCAAGAAGCCGCCGTATTTCAGCATGAGAATTGGCTCGCAGGTTCTTGCAACGCACTGTGGTTTGATGGTTGACCAGAACTTCCGCGTACTCGACACAAAGGGCAAGCCCATGCCCGGGTTCTATTGTGCCTCGATGGCTGCCGGAGGTTTGGTAGGGAATTGCTCAAACGGTGATGGCCGGGTTTCTCCCTTTGGAGAACTTTTCTTAAGCTTTGTGACCGGCTATATTGCCGCGCAGAGCATACTTGGCGCAATCGACGAATGACGGAGCTTTGGATAAGCTGAAAGGAGTACCTATGTCTGATAATGAGAAGCAAGAAACGCGCGAACAGGAGCAACAAAGCACCGACAGCGTCAAGAAGAAGCCGAAAAGGGGTTTCATAATTTTGGGAGTTGTTACGGCCGTTCTTATTGTGGCCGGTGTTGGCGGGGTGATATGGCACGGCACCCCCGAGTTTTGTGGCGCGATTTGCCACAATCCCATGGGAAGCTATGTGGATGGCTACAAGTCGGATGACCCCACGCTGCTGCTTACCGAGCATGTGAAGCAGGGCAATGAGTGTCTCGATTGCCACAAGGCGACCATTGGCGAGCAGATTCAGGAAGCGCAGGTGTGGCTTGCTGGCGACTTCAAGCAGCCGATGGAGGCCTCGGGTATTGGCACGCGGGAATTTTGCCTCGAGTGCCATGACATGGATGACATCATGGAAGCGACCGATGACTACGCTGGTTTGTACGAGCGCGGTATTTCGATTGGTTTCCAAGGTCTTGCCAAGGGTTTGAACCCGCATCGTTCGCACATGGAAAACCTCCAGTGTGGCGATTGTCATCAGATGCATCGCCCCTCAGTGATGCAGTGCAACGAGTGCCACTACGTGCCGCTGCCGGAAGGCTGGACCGACATGTGGGATGGCAAAGGAAGCCCTCGCCTCTAGTAGTGTTATCGCGAGATTGACGTGTGATAAGGACGCCGCCGGATTCCGGCGGCGTCCTGCGTTTTGCAGACAAAAGGGGGTTTTGTCCTTAGGGATGTTCAGATGCCATCCGTGAGACTGGATTTCTCGCGTTGCTCGAAATGACAGTCGGCCGTCCGAAAACATGTGTGGGTTCGCGCCGAGGCGTAGAGCCCGGCGCGTATATAGCCGCGGGCAGCCGCGTAGCGGCTGCCTCGCGTACACGATGACGAGGGCGAATGCTTGTGGGTACGAGTGTCATTTCGAGCGGAGCCCGAAGGGCGTAGAGAGAAATCTAGTCGTGCGGCCTCGGCTTGGGTCGAAAAAACGCGGCGCTCCGGCTGGGCTTCAGGTCGCAACACCCTCGTGCGCCGCAACGTCCGCTCGCTTTTGTTCAGATGCCATCCGTGAGACTGGATTTCTCACATACGTTCGAAATGACGGTTGGACTTAGGAGTGCAAAGGCGCCGGGCAGCCGCGTAGCGGCGGCCCGGCGTACACGATGAGGGTGGGGTAGGGGGTGGGTGGGGGGGGTTTGGTTAGGGTGTGGGTGGTTTGTGTGGGGGTGGGGTGTGTGTAGTCGGGGTTCAGGGTCAGGGC
>JAIRTN010000127.1 GCA_031254905.1 Coriobacteriales bacterium | reverse complement strand
TCGACACTTCAATCAACGGCTACGTCACCGTTGGGGGACAAATTTTGCGCACGGCGGACTGGACATCACTGGCCAACTCGCTGAACGGAACAAACTTCGCCCCGGCATCGATTTTCGATGTGATTTTCGATGGGCACGTACTCACGCATTACTTCTACATGAAGGACACAGAGCACATCCTCGAATACGATGAGGGCAGCTATCGGGTGCTACGTGAACTGCCGGCGGCCACCCAGTGGTCGATACCCGCTCAAAGGGCAGAGACAAGGTTGAGCATGCTCGGCGCGGATCTTAATGCGCGCTATGGAGCCTCCGGCTTTAACATCGCCAACCCCAACGTCCTCTCCGACCCCAGCTTCCTCCCCGAAGCGATGAGAGTGGAACTCGGCATTCGCGAGCCACCTCACTACCACTGGAATCTCAGTAATTATATCTACGATACGATATCCAAGGAACTCGGATACAATGGCACAAAATACATGTACAACAGCGATTCGCTCACCGGTCTCACGTTCAATGAGGATGGCACGATTGCCAGCTTCAATATCAGATGGGTCGACATCTCAACGGAATCGCACAGATACACCAGCATGATCGAATACAGAAACGGCGAATACACCTACGTTGGGCCGTCCAACTGATTCTCTAGTCCTTTTCGATGGGAAAACGAACGGTGATACTATCGCCCTTCACCGTAATACGAGGCGTATCGCTCATCGTAAGATAGTAGCGCTCGGCAAGCATCTCAAAAGCCCGCTCCATCTCGCGCGAGAAGGCCTCAACGTCCTCCTTCGCAAGTTTAAGGCTACGGCTGTCCCTCGTAAGGTCAGCGACAGACTTCTTGTTCCGCTCCCCCTTCGCCACCTCGCACAACGACGCAAGCGGGGCAATCTGCCCGCTGAGAACGCGGTGGGCCGTGCGCTCAGAAATATCAAGGCCAATACGAGCGCAGTTGCCCATAAAATCAGCGGCATCAGCGCTCGCGGCAAGCCTCTGGTTGATGGGCAGCGTGCCCACGTCATCACAAAACAGCAGGTCGTCGTTACTGAGTTTTCGGTGTCCATGCTCCAGCAACGTCGCGGCAATCGCCGCCGGCGAGCCAAGATAAACGTTCGGCGCCTTGCGATACGCAAGCGCAAACTCAAGCGCCGAGCGCAAAATGTTGTGCGGCCCCTTCACCACCCGCAGCATACCGTCCTCGCCCGTTTCTATCACGGGAAAGGTCGATTGGTCGGTTTTTTCAGGGAGACTGTCGGTGTTAACCTCGATGGCCAAGGCCGCCCCAAGTCCCACCCCGGAGGACACAACACGGGCGCTGGTGACATTGCTCTTAATAGAAAACAACGCCATTCCACGCCCGTGAACTCCCCATTCATCCTCAAGCATGGTTTCGAGTTTTGAGGTGACACGCGGCTCGAAGATAAGCTCGTGCAATTCCGTTGGGATGCCCTCGCCGTCGTCGATAATGGTAAAGCTGCGTGTCTCCCCTTCTTTTGTGGTGGCGATATAAACGGCGCGCGCCTGAGCGTCGCGCGCGTTCCTCAGCATCTCGATAACGATATCCTCGACTTGGCGGATGTCGTGCTTCGCCTGACGGCGTTCCGCCTCCTCGCTTCTGAGGCGCACAAAGCCACTACCCAGATTCTCCTCTACGCGGAGGTGTAAGCCTCCGGAGACCTGTTCGATGAAATCTATCAGTTTCCCATCGAGCATGCTGTGCGCCGTCCCATCGGTCGCCCGGTACGATACTCGCTATTTCGCGTAGTCGACGGAGCGGCTCTCGCGGATGACAAGGACCTTGATTTGGCCCGGATACTCCATTTCATCCTCGATTTGCTTGGCGATGTCATGCGCGAGTACTACGGCCTCGGAATCCGAAACAGCCTCTGGCTCCACCATGACACGCACCTCACGCCCCGCCTGCATGGCGTAGGTTCTTTCGACGCCCTTGTGAGCGTTGGCAATCGATTCGAGTTTCTCAAGACGCTTGATATAACTCTCGATAGTTTCGCGCCGAGCGCCAGGCCGTGCCGCCGAAATAGCGTCGGCCGCTTGGACGAGTACGGCCACGATTGTCGCCGGCTCAACGTCGTTGTGGTGCGCCTCAATCGCGTGGACAATCTCGGCGTTCTCACCGAAGCGTCGCGCAAGGTCGGCTCCGATGACGGCATGAGAACCCTCAACCTCATGGTCGATGGCCTTACCGAGGTCGTGGAGCAGACCGGCGCGCTTTGCCGCCGTAGGGTCAAGCCCAAGTTCTGATGCCATGACACCGGCAAGATAGGCAACCTCAAGAGAGTGGTTGAGGACGTTTTGTCCATAGGAAGTCCTGAACTTCAGGCGCCCGAGTGTCTTGATGAGTTCCGGATGAAGGTCGTGGATGCCGGTATCGAAGGCAGCTTGGTCGCCCGCCTCCTGCACCTGACGCATGACATGCTCGGTGGCCTTGTTGAAGGTTTCCTCGATTCGGGCGGGATGGATACGCCCATCAGCAATGAGATTCTCCAGCGTAATACGCCCAATCTCGCGACGAACCGGGTCGAAACTCGAAATAACGACAACTTCGGGGGTATCGTCGATAATAAGATTGATGCCCGTTATCTGCTCAAAGGTACGGATATTGCGACCTTCACGCCCAATGATGCGTCCCTTGAGGTCATCCGACGGTATGCTCACCGACGAAACCGTATGCTCGGCGGCGTGGTCGGCGGCAACGCGCTGGATGGCAAGGCTCAGAATCTCGCGGGATTTCTTGTCCGCCTCATTGCGCGCCTGCTGCTCCGAATCCCTGATAATGGCGGCAGCCTCACGGGTTACGTCGTCCCGCACGCGATTGAGCAGTTCCTTGCGCGCCTCATCAGAGGTCATGTTGGCGACGCGCTCCAGTTCCCCTTGAGCGGAGCTTAAGGCGATATCGAGGTCCTTCTGCTTGCGCTCCAACTGACCGCCCATCGAGGAAAGCTGGTGGTCGCGGGCATCGAGGGCCTCAGCACGCTTGTCGATACTCTCCTCGCGCTGAAGCAGACGATTCTCCAGCGACTTAATCTCTTTTCTCCGTTCGTTGGCTTCCTTGTCGGCCTCCTGCTTAATCTGGTAGGCAGCATCCCGCGCCTCAACGAGCGCCTCGCGTTTGAGTGTCTCCGCCTGCTTCGCCGCGTCCTCCAACGTACGTTCCGCACTCGCAAGAGCGTTCTTCGCGTTCGCGTTACGGATAAGACGTGAGACAACAAATCCAAGGGCACCCCCGACTACCAGAGCGACGATGACAAGAATGGCGACGATAATAAAATCTGGCACCTTGCTCTCCTTTCGGTGATTGCATAGTTTATTTCTTCATTTCATTTTTTTCAGGATGTCTGCCCGAAAAAGAAGCCGGACCCTGACATCCGGCATCGTGATCGAATCCTCTGGTGGATTGAACCTTTTATCACAAACCGCAGAAACCCACTCGATAACTGCGCGGAGAAATGATCAAAATGCCTTTGTTACATGGTATTGTACCTACCTGAAATCGTCAACTTCAAACTACCTCTACTCTGTCATTAACATATATAAAGAGGGTTACAGCGCGGCGATGATGTCGTTCAGGCGTTCTTTGGCGTCCCCAAAGAGCATTGCGGCATTCTCCCGGAAGAATAAGGGGTTTTGCACGCCAGCATAACCGGTCGCCATAGAGCGCTTGAACACGATAACCTGAGATGCCTCCCAGACCTCCAGCACCGGCATACCGGCAATCGGTGAGCTGGGATCCTCGTAGGCCGCCGGGTTTACCGTATCGTTGGCACCGATGACCAAGACAACATCCGTCTTCTTGAAATCATCGTTGATTTCATCCATCTCCAACACGATGTCGTAAGGTACCTTTGCTTCTGCGAGAAGAACGTTCATGTGCCCGGGCAAGCGCCCCGCCACCGGATGGATGCCGAAGCGAACCTCAACGCCCTGCGCCTGAAGCCTGCCTGTTAAATCGGCAACCGCTCCTTGGGCCTGAGCGACTGCCATGCCGTAACCCGGGGCGATAATGACTGACGAGGCGTTTTTGAGTATGTCAGCCGCGCTAGCGGCGTTGACCTCGCGGTGATCCCCGTAATCTTTTTCTTCACCCGTGACCGCACCGTCTGAGCCGAAGCCGCCGGATATGACGGAGATAAACGAGCGGTTCATGGCCTTGCACATGAGGTAGGAGAGATAGATGCCCGATGAACCGACGAGGGCGCCGGTGATGATGAGCAAGTCATTATCCAGCGTGAAGCCGGAGGCCGCCGCCGCCCAACCGGAGTAGGAGTTGAACATCGAGACAACCACGGGCATGTCGCCCCCTCCGATGGAGAGAACCAGATGCATGCCCAAAAGCAGCGCGATGAGCGTCATGACGGACAGGATGATGAGACCGCCCGATTCCACACTCGGGTTGCGGACAAAAAGCACCGTCAGCACGATGAAGGCAAGGAGGGCGCCGATGTTCAGCAGATTGCGGCCGGGCAACATCAGCGGTGCCGACTTTATCTTGGCGGAGAGTTTGAGGCAGGCGACGACGGAACCGGTAAAGGTAAGCGCCCCTATAAATACTTCAACAAAGAGTTCCCCCGAGTGCAGGGGGTCAAAATGCCCCGAGACAACGGCCTCGATATAGGTTGCCCAGCCGATGAGCACAGCCGCCAAGCCGACGAACCCGTTGAACAGGGCAATAAGCCCGGGCATGCCTATCATTTCGACACGCAGGGCCCACACCACACCGATGACAGCGCCGCCGACAACCGACACGATAATGGCGATGATGGCCCAAGAAGGGGCGGCTTCGATGAGCGTAATCGTGCCGCTTTTTATCCCCATTACAACACCGAAGGTGGTAAACGCGAGAGCCAATACCATGCCGACGACGCCGAGGGTGTTGCCCTGTCGGGAGGTTTCGTGGCGGGACAGGCCCGCTATCGACAGGATGAAAAGCAGGCCCGCAATGATGAAGGAGCCGTTGAGAAGTGAGACATTCATGCCCTCATCCCTTCCTGAACATCTTGAGCATGCGGCCGGTTATCATGAAGCCGCCGAATACGTTGATGGAGGCAAGCGCGATGCCCGCGGTTGAGAGGATGATGATGGCGAGATTTGTGGGGTTGAGCATGCCGCTTGTTTGGTCGACCATGGTGAGGCCCATGAGGCAGCCGACGACGATGATGCCGGAGATGGCGTTTGTGACGCTCATGAGCGGCGTGTGCAGCGAATGGGAAACGTTGCCGATGACGTAGAAACCGACGACGATTGAGAGCATGAAGACCATGAAGTGTCCGAGTAGGCCCGCGGGCGAGAAGAAGAATAGCGCGAGGAGCGCGAGTACGCAGAGGCTTAAGACGGCGTAGGTGAGGCGGGGGTCGAGTGGCTTTTTCTCTTTTGGGGTGGGGGCTTGGGTGGCCCCGGCGGGCGCTTGGGGGGCCGAAGCTGCTGGGGCTGGGGCTGAGGCGGCCGAAACGCTTACGGCCGGCGGTGGCCACGTGACCTCGCCCTCTCGCACCACGGTCATGGAGCGCTGCACCTCGTCGGCGAAGTCGAGGACGAAGACGCCGTCGCTTGCAGGGGTTACGAGCCGCATGAAATTGACGATATTCGTCGCAAAGAGCTGTGAGGCCTGCGTGGGAAGTCGCCCGGGTAGGTCGGTGTAGCCGATGATTTTGACGCCGTTATCCGTTACGACAACCTCGTCGGGCACCGAACCGGCGACGTTGCCGCCGTTTGAGGCAGCCATGTCGACGATGACCGAGCCCGGCTTCATCGTCGCGACCATTTCCGCGCTGATAAGTCGAGGGGCGGGTTTACCGGGGATAAGGGCGGTCGTCACGATGATGTCTACGTCCCGCACCTGCTCGGCATACATCCGGGCGGCGGCGGCGGCATAGTCCTCGGAAGCCTCTTTTGCGTAGCCGTCCGAGGATTTTTGCTGGTCGGCCGATTGGACGGCGACGAACTCGGCGCCCATCGATTCAACCTGCTCGGCGGCTTCGACGCGAATGTCCGTAGCTCGTACGATGGCTCCCAAAGAACGCGCCGTGCCGATGGCGGCAAGCCCGGCCACACCGGCGCCGGAGACAAAGACCTTGGCGGCGGGCACCTTGCCAGCAGCCGTGATTTGTCCGGTAAAGAAGGAACCAAACTCGTGTGCTGCCTCAATGACGGCGCGATACCCACCGATATTTGCCATCGAGGAGATAACGTCGAGGGACTGCGCCCGCGAGATGCGAGGTACAGAATCCATGGCCAAAACCGTGAGGCCCCGTTTTGCCAGCTTGTCGAGCAACTCGGGGGAGCGCGGCGCGGCAATCAAGCTGATGAGGATTGCGCCTTCTTTCATGGCGGCAATCTCCTCGTCGCTTGGCGGGTTGATTTTTGCCACGATGTCTGAGCCCCAAAGCGTTGTTCGGTCAACGACTTGCGCCCCGGCCTTGGCATAGTCCGCGTCGGGCAAGGAGGCGCGCGCGCCAGCCCCTGCCTCGATAAAGACGGTATACCCCAGTCCAATCAGCCGCTCGACCGATTTCGGCGTAGCGGCTACGCGTGTTTCCCCCGGCAGCAATTCCAAGGGGATTCCGATAATCATATTGATTTCCAATCCACTCTACTTGAGCATCAAGCGCCCAATGCCGTCCAACTTTCCTCCCAAAAGGGCCGCAACCCAGTATAAGGCAAGACAGCCAATTTGGAAGCACCCGAATGCCACTCGGGCAGCTGATAACGGGGCGGGGTGGAGTGCTGGGTTTTAAGGGATGTTCAGATGCCATCCGTAAGACTAGATTTCTCGCGTGCGCTCGAAATGACACTCGTATCCGATAACACTCATAGGTTGTCATTTCGAACGGAGCCCGAAG
>JAIRTN010000119.1 GCA_031254905.1 Coriobacteriales bacterium | reverse complement strand
GCACGCCGAGCGTGTTGAAATCGATGTGCTCGATGCTTTTCTCAAACGGCATGAGCCCGCTCACCATGATGACGGCAGCTCCAAGCAGGGCGGCAAGGGTGCGATGCACCCGCTCGCTTACGATGAGGACCATGACGCCCGCGAAGATGGCGATGGAGGCGATTTGCGCAAGGGTCACGCGACATCGACCCCCAAAAGCGCCTTTGCCGCGAGACCGATGACAAAGGAGACGGCCGCGACGCCGAGACTGATGGCGGCCATGTGGCCAAAGCGACTCCAGAACGGCAGGCGCTGCGCCACCGACAGGTAGAAATTAAACGCGAAGATGATGAAGATGCAGGAAGCCAGCATAATCGCAAAGGCAAGCAGGTAAAGATGCTCGTCAAGCACCAGGTAGGGAAAGACCAAAACCGCCACTGTTATGAGGTAGGCGATTCCCGTGTAGAGCGCCGCCTTGAGCGGGTGGGGATTGTTCTCGGCCTTCTCCGCAAGGTAATTTGAGGCACCCATCGAGAGCGTGGCGGCGATGCCCGTGATAATGGCTGCGAGCGCGACTACGCGGGTGTTCATCAAGGCGAAGGTAAGTCCCGCTATCGTGCCGGTCAGCTCCACAAGCGCGTCGTTGAGACCCAGTACGATGGCACCAACATACTGCAGACGTTCCTCGTCCAGCATCGCGATGAGCTTTTCCTCGTGCTCCTGCTCGTGGGCGATGATGGTTTTTATCTCGGGGACGGCCGCAGAAAGCCTGCCGTAGGCCTCGGCAGTGCGGTCCTCGCCGCGCTCCATGATGCGCAGTACAAAGGTGTAGCCGAGCAAAATCATCAGCACAGTGAGGATGGCCGCCTTTACGCTGTTCGCGGGCACCTCAACACCGGTGTACTGCTTCCATACCTCGTAGTGGTCGCGCTCCTCCTGGGCTATCTGCTCAAGCGTGTGACGGTGCGACTCGTGCTTCTCGGTTTTCGCCATGCGCGCGTAGACAATGCTATCAGTCGCCTCGGCCTTCTGAAACGCGAGCAGGGTTTTGCGGGTAACGGAATCCACAAGCAGCAGTCCTACTTGTTCGCCTCTTCCCGGCGGGCCTGATAATCGGCAATAAGCTTCTTGGAGACGTCTCCGGGAACCTCCTCATAGCCCTCAATCTCTATCGTGTAAGAGCCCACGCCGCGTGTCATGGAGCGCAGGTCGCGCGCGTAGGTGACAACTTCCTTGTACGGCACGCGCGCCTTAACCACCGTGCGCCCGTCCTCGCCGGTTGCCATACCAGCCACGCGGCCTCGCCGCGTCGAGAAATCACCCATGATGGTGCCCGCGTACTCCTCGGTCACGCTGACCTCAAGGTTGGCCATCGGCTCAAGGATATAAGGCTCCGCCTTCTCACAGGCATTGCGAAACGCGAGGCGTCCGGCCTGCTTGAAAGCCATTTCATTGGAGTCGACCGAGTGGTAGGAACCGTCGTAGACGGTGGCCTTCACGTCGACGAAGGGGTCATCGGTGAGGAAGCCCTCAACCATCGCGTCGCGCAGGCCCTTATCCACAGCGGGGATAAGACCGCGCGGTATGCGCCCGCCCACGACTGCGTCCACAAACTCATAGCCGCCGCCCGGATTGGGCTCAAGGCGCACCCAGCAGTCGCCAAACTGCCCGGCGCCGCCGGTCTGCTTCTTGTGCCGGCCCTGCGCCTCCGCCTTTTTGCGGATGGTCTCGCGGTAGGGCACCTTCACCTCAAGCAGCTTGGCCTCGATGCCGTTGCGCTCCCGCATGCGGGACAAAATGAGGTCAACCGCGCCCTCGCCGAGGGTCGTGAGTATCGTCTGGTGGGTCTGCTCGTCGCGATGCAGGGTGACGCAGGGGTCGATTTCGGCGTATTTGGCCAGGAAATCGCCGAGCTTATCCTCATCTTTTTGATTCGCGGCTTCGATGGCGACCGGATACAGGGGCCTGGGGAAGGGCAGCGGGGCTATCGCGACCTTGCCGGTCGTCGAGAAGGTGTCGCCGGTGTGCGCGTCGAGTTTGGGGATAACGACAATGTCTCCTGCGCGCGCGGCCTTCACGTCGGCGGTCTCCTTGCCGCACATGACGTAGATGTGCGCGATGCGCTCCTTCTTCTTGGTGCTGCTGTTGAGCAGCTCCATGCCCGGCTCGAGCACGCCGCTGATGACTTTTACAAAGCTCAGGCGCCCAACGAAGGCGTCCGAGACGGTTTTGAACACGAAGCAGGCGGGGTCGCCGGCTTCATCGATGTGGACCTCGCCGCCGTCGATGGTGGGCAGCGGGCCGTGCGCGTCCGGCGCGGGGAAGTAGGTGATAATGTCGTCCATGATGCCCTCGATGCCCTGTTCGATGAGGGTCGAGCCGACGAACACCGGAATGAATATCTCCTGCGCAATGGCCTTGCCGAGCAGACTTTCGAGCTCCTCCTGCGTGAGTTGCTCCTCGCCGTCGAGGTACTTCATCATGAGGTCGTCGTCAGCCTCGGCAACGAGGTCGCAGAGTTTGTCGCGGGCCGCGGCGGCGGCATCGGCGTACTCGGCGGGAATGTCGGTGATGTTCTCCTTGCCGTCTTCATGGTAGCGGGCTTTCATGCGGATGACGTCGATGACGCCCTTGAAGTCCTTATCCACACCGATAGGAATGGTTACGGCGCCAACACGCTGGCCGTATTGGGTGACGAGGTTTGCGAAGGCGGAGTCGTAGTCGGCGTGCTCGCGGTCGATGTGGTTGATGAAGATGGCGCGGCACAGCCGCTCACGCTCGGCCTCCTGCCACAGCTTGGTTGTGTTGATTTGCGGGCCGGCGACCGCGTCGACGACAAAAAGCGCCATCTCGACGGCCTCCATTGCGGCGATGGTGTCGCCGAGGAAGTCGTCTGAACCCGAGGTGTCAAGCACGTTGATCTTAAACCCCTTGTAGGGGATGGGTGCGATGGCGGTTGAGATCGTGAATTGCCGCTTGATCTCCTCGGGGTCGTAGTCGAGATTGGATTTGCCGTCATGCGTCGTGCCGAGACGGGTAGTCTTGCCGGAAAGATGAAGCATGGCCTCTGCGAAAGAGGTCTTACCTGCCCCATCCTGTCCCACAAGGACGATATTACGGACCTGTTCTGTGCTCGGAGCTGCCAACTCAACCGCCTCCTTATGACAGGGCGTCGTCGCCCTCTCGGAAATAGGATTATCGTGCGAAAACACGTGGGTATCACTATAACAAAAAACTGCGTCCGCACGGGCGCAGGGATGGTGGTCGGTTTTGTGAATGCGGAGTTGCGCTGCGCGCAATCCACTGGATCCTCGGCCTACGCTCCGCTTAGGCCAAGGATGACGGGGAGGAGTATGAGCACTTCGGCCAAGGATGACAAAAATGCGCACGATTCATCGGATTCCGCTATGATGGGAGGACGTAGTGTGGGAGAAGGACTGACGGGTGATGAGATGAAGGACTTCAGCGCCATACGCTTCAAAGGCACGTTTAGAGACTACCAGCAGAAGGTCCTCGACGAAGCCAAGACACATTTTGCGGATGGCAAAGTGCATATCGTGGCCGCACCGGGCAGCGGAAAGACCGTGCTGGGCCTTGAATTGATACGTCGTCTGGGTAAGCCGACACTCATTCTTTCGCCCACCATCGTTATTGCGCAGCAATGGGGTGAGCGTTTTGACGAGATGTTCCTGCCGGAGGGCGATCAGCTGCAAGACTACGTATCGCAAAATCTCAGGAAACCCGCGTTGGTGACCTCGATAACCTACCAGGCGCTTCATGCTGCTTA
>JAIRTN010000072.1 GCA_031254905.1 Coriobacteriales bacterium | reverse complement strand
GTAGGTGTTCAAATGGGTGGAACCGCCGGTGAGAAGGACGGCCATGTCTACGTTGCAGACGTTGGCAATGTGCATGAGCAGGCTTGCCGGAACGTCAAATCCCGTCTTCTCGTAGGCGCGATAGACCTCGCGGTCGACGCCTAGTTTATCGGCGAATTCCTCGATGGTGTAGCCGCAGGCGTCGCGTAGACCCGCGATGCGCTGGGCGAGTTCCTTAAATTGGCTGTCGGGCACTTGGCTGGATGCCAAGGTGTTGGCTGAAATCATGTGTCCTCCGTGACAACTAACGGTACGCGGTTGCGCGCGTGGCGCTTGACGCTGGGTGCCTTGCGCCGAGCGCGCGGTACCTAACGTGCGGTACCTAACACCCAACCGTACTTAGTAAGTAGCCAGTGTAGCACGTGCGCGGCATACGGTTTAGCGGCACTCCGATGTTGTCCACTGTTCGCCGAGTTCGAGGGCCTTTTTGTTGGCTTCGGCAAGGTCGGAATGTTTAGAGGAGACACTTTTGTCGATGGCCTTCCAGCAAGTCTCCTTTGTGGAAAAGTCGGTTGCCGCGAGCAGTTTTCCTACCAAGATGACGTTCGCGAGCCCTTTGAGCCCGCTTTCCTCCGCGAGCGTGGTCGCCGGCACCGTGTAGTACTCGATGTCCTCACGCAAGGTGCAGGCACCTACCATCGTCGAATCGACGATGACGATGCCGCCGGGTACAACCGCGTCGATGAACTTCTCATAGGAGGGAAGATTCATGGCAATAAGCGCATCCGGCTCGGTGACGAGCGGCGAGCCGATAGGCTCATCGGAAAGACAGACGCTGCAGTTGGCGGTGCCGCCGCGCATTTCCGGGCCGTACGAAGGCAGCCACGAGATTTCGCGACCATCTATCATCCCTGCATAGGCGATGATTTTGCCAGCAAAGAGGATGCCTTGGCCGCCAAAGCCGGCAAGCATGATGTTGAGGTTTTTGCTCATGATTTCGCCTCCTTCACATCCCGGTAGACGCCGAGCGGGTAGTAAGGAACCATGTTCTCCCGCAGCCAGGCAAAAGCCTTCATCGGTGTGAGCCCCCAGTTCGTTGGACAGGTTGAGAGTACCTCGACGATGCTGAAGCCAAGCCCTTCCATCTGGTATTGGAAGGCCTTTTTGATGACGCGTTTCGCGGCCCGTACCTCTTTCGGGCTATCGACGGTCACGCGCTGCGCCAAGGCAACACCGTCCAGCGTGGAAAGCAATTCGCAAACCCGAATAGGATGGCCCACCGTTTCAACGTCGCGGCCATAGGGCGACGTCTGCGTAACTTGGCCGGGCAGGCTCGTGGGTGCCATCTGACCACCTGTCATACCATAGATGGCGTTATTGATGAAGATGACGGTGATTTTCTCACCGCGCGTCGCCGCGTGGATGGTTTCGGCCATACCGATGGAGGCAAGGTCGCCGTCGCCCTGATACGTAAAAACCACGTTTTGAGGACGAGCGCGCTTCAGGCCGGTCGCAACCGCAGGAGCGCGGCCATGCGCTGCCTGTGCCATATCGCAGGAATAGAAATCGTAGGCGGTCACGCTACAACCCACCGGACAAACGCCGATGGTCTCGCCTTCGATGCCAAGTTCGTCGATGGTTTCCGCCACCAAACGCTGCACAATACCATGCGAACAGCCGGGACAGTAGTTCGTCACC
The DNA here is from genome assembly GCA_031254905.1 of Coriobacteriales bacterium. The sequence continues at coordinate 18,655 of JAIRTN010000072.1, read as the reverse complement.
ACATCGCTGAGCGCATGCGGACGCCCAAAGAGCGGCTTGGGGCTATCCTTGGGGCTATCCTTGGGGCTGTCCTTGGGGCTATCCTTGAGGCCATCCTGTTTCACATCCGATTCGCCGGCCTCTCCGCTCGGCCTCATGGCCGCTGTTATGGGCTCACTCATCGGACACCTCCTGTCAATTTGCTATGCACGGGAACAATATTCACGCTCTCGCCCGCCGCCACGCGACGCAGGGCCTCAAGCACTTCAGCGGGCGTGGGAACGATGCCGCCGGTGTGCGCAAAGAAGTTAACGGGACGACGCCCATTAACGGCAAGACGCACATCTTCCACCATCTGACCCATCGAAAATTCGGTGACAAGATAGGCCTTCGTCCGCTCGACCGTCGCCTCAACGGCGTTTACCGGGTAGGGCCACAGGGTGATGGGACGCAACAGCCCCGCCTTGATTCCCTGCTCACGGGCCTTATTTACGGCACTACGCGCGATGCGGGAAGCGGCGCCGTAGGCCACGATGACAAATTCTGCGTCCTCGGTAAGATAGCTTTCTGCACGCTGCTCGTCGGCCTTGATTTTCTCGTAACGTACCCAGCGATTTGTGATGGAATCCTCCAACTCCTGCGCAACGAGGAACAACGAGTTCACCGCGTTGTGCGGCCGACTGTTTCCGTGGCCCGTAACGGCCCAAGGCTTGGCAGGCAAATCTTCCTTTGCAAGCGGCTCGGGGAGTTCGACCGGCTCCATCATTTGACCGAGCAAGCCGTCCGCCAAAATCATAACCGGCACGCGATAACTGTCGCCAAGTTCAAAGGCGCGCGCAACAAAATCAGCCATTTCCTGTACCGTCGAGGGTGCAAAAACAATAACATGGCCGTCGCCGTGGCCGGTCGCACGCGTCGCCATCCAATAGTCGGCTTGGCTCGGCTGAATCCCCCCAAGGCCCGGGCCGCCGCGCTGCACATTGATGATAAGCGCAGGCAGGTCGGCGCCAATCATGTACGAAATACCCTCGCTCTTAAGGCTTACCCCCGGCGAGGAACTCGAAGTCATCACGCGAACACCGGCGGCAGCGGCGCCATAGACCATATTGATGGCCGCAACTTCGCTCTCCGCCTGCAGATAGGTGCCGCCAATCTTGGGCATGCGCTTGGCCATATAGGCGGCAAGTTCGGTCTGCGGCGTAATAGGATATCCAAAGAAATGTCGGCACCCAGCCCGAATGGCAGCCTCGGCAAGCGCCTCGTTCCCCTTCATCAATACTTTCTCAGCCATGCGCCCCTACCTCTCTATCGTAATCGCAACGTCGGGGCACATAAGCGCGCAACTCAGGCACGCAATACATGCTCCTTGGTCGACACATTTCGCAGGATGGTAGCCCTTCTGACTTATCTCCTCAAAATCAAGGGCCATGATACCTTTGGGGCACGCATCCACGCAAAGGGCGCAGCCCTTACAAAAACCCTTATCCACGATAACCCGCGCCATGAGCCTATCCTTTCGTTAGGGGATGGAGACAAACGCGCCGCAACTCCCCATGATTCTCTCCCTGTGCGACGGCTCCGGTTTCCCCTGAATCGCCGCGCGGTCTCGATTAAGACATATCCGAGTATTTTCGCACAGCTTGCGTTGTTTTATCGCTGATAGAAGGCCCTACTGCCGAAAAATCGAGGTAAACGGCAATATCCTCATCATTGTTTGAGAGGAAACCATGCCTCCCAATACGAGATAACGGAATCCTCAAAACGCCGGCAACAGATGGGGCGCATAATAAGCACACCTTCTAAATCGGTATAACGGTCATCGAATGTCTGCCTCAAGTAATCAGAGGTACGGGGAGTATCCGCGGCCCCTAAGCTGAACAGTCCATAGAGAGCCGGTTGCCCGACGATGAGAGGAATGCCACCCCGTTCAATCTCCTCAACGACTTCCTTGCTGGCATAGGGCAGGTATCGTTGCGGCAGTGCAAGACCGATTCTATCAGGAGCCTTCTGATTATCGGGTGCAATTTCCGCTATCGCGATATACTGCGTGATAGGAACATCACTCGCCCAGAATTTCGCGGTCGATTGCGTGCCGTCCGTATCCCCATCAGCGCGTTTATAACTGTGCTTGAAGAAAAACGGTTCGAGTTGCACGCGTTCCAACCTGCCCGCTCGTCTGCTGAAGCTGCGAGCCAACTCCGCCTTCTCCTCCACAATTGAAAGTTTGATTTGCCCTATCTCGAGTTGCCACTTCATATCGAGCGCGTGCTCATCGAGACTTGCGGCGATGGAACTGATGTCCATATCCAAAAGTTCATCTATTTGCGTAACGGAGAAACCGATTTGACGATAGAAACGCGCGCGCGAAAGCAGACAGAGTTCGGTGCTGGTGTATTTGCGATAGCAGTTGACTTTTTGGGGAGATATGATGCCTTGGGCCTCATACCAATGCAGGCTCTGGGGAGTCATGCCGATATGCGCCGCTATCTCTCCTATATCTACCATCTCGTCAGCACGCGCCGTTGTCGAATCGAAGAACTCTTTCGTGCTGAATGTCTCCTGCAACATACGCACTACCTCCTTGCTTGCCCCCGAATAGGCTTGTACATACAACAACCCGGGCGGAACGAATCATCGCTACGCCCGGGTCGCTCGTGTTTCGTCGATAAGAGAAGAAGTGACGGGACACGGGTTCGGATAGGATTATTCGCTATCTCATAGCCATGCTACAGTTTGGTCAAAGCATCCGCAACCGCTCTCAAAACACCGACACTTGAAAGTGTAGCGCCACCATAGGTGTCAACTTCAACGCTGCCAGCTTCGACAATCCTCTCGGGCATTACTTGGATTGCCGGCGTGCCAACTCCTTCGGTCTCGGTCTGATGCAGAACTTCAACAGCCGTAATCTTCTGGCTCTCGACTTTAATTTTAACCCAAATAGGACCACCCAAGCCCTCACCGATACCCAGTGCCTCTCCTGCGCCAAGTGCGGATGCCTCCGGTGCCTGGTCATAAATCGACTCCACACCAGAACCGGGACCAAGCGGCAGGTTCTGCTCCCCGGTCGAAAATGCATCGTCTTTTGCCACCGCGGCGTTGGCACCGGAAATCTTACCGAAGACTATACACTCGGCCATGTTGCCACCACCTTGGTAATAGTGGGCGGTTACACCACCGAACTCACCTGCAGAATAAAGATGCGGAATAGGCCTGTCGTTGGGGTCGACAATCTCGCCTTTGGCTGTACGCTCGGGACCACCTTGGCTGTTAAGTATCGAGGGCCATACCTCCATACCGTAGTAGGGACCGTCATCAATAGGACGCATGTTCTGGGCTTGTCGGCCAAAGGCATCGACACCTGTAGTGGCACTCTGGTTAAAAAGCCCGATGGTGGCTTGGAGGCCATCCGCGTCTATTTCCAACTGCTGCGCCAAATCAGCGATACTATCAGCCTTCTTAATCCTGCCGCTCTCCACCTCTTTAACGAGGTCGTAACTCCAGTTAGAAAACGGCCTTGTTATCGTTTCTAAGTCGATGACGCTCTTGCCCACATTCGTGAGTTGGTTGACCTGCCATTGGTTAAAGATGTAGAAATTGCGGTTGGGACGCATGGGCATAATCCAAGAGCCACCTATCATCATGTGCCCATGGCGCTGCTCCAAGTCTTCAGCGATATAGCGGCGGCCGTCTGCCCCCACCAAGATTACCGAACCGAGCATGAAGAAGGTCTTTGAGCCCGAATTGCGCACTCGGTCCTCAGGCTGAGCAAGCGAACAGCCGTTGCTCTCCCAAGCGCCCATGTGCCACATCTTTGCACCGGCTCCTTGCGCAAGACGGATGCCGTCGCCTTCGTTATAGAGCGTACCGATGGGCAACATCTTCGTATAGCCAGCATACTGCTGGGTGTAGAAGGGATTATTTTCATAACCACCGAGGGAGAGAACCACGCCGTTTCGGGCGGCGATATTCACCCTTTTGCCCTCATGCTCAATCTCCACACCGACAATCGTCTTGGCAACCGGGTCTTGGATGAGGGCCGTAGCAGGCGACTCATACCAGCAGTCAATCTTGTCCTTGCGCGCCACAACGCCCTTTTTGAGAAAACGCCAGAGCGCGCCCGCCATGATGGTCGAATCGATGAGGTTGGTGCGTATGGCATCGGCACCGGGCAACTCTGGATATTCGACCGTAAGATTGGAAATCTTACGGTCGGTAAGATCCGTCATTTGGCTTGCGTCAGCGCCCCACTCCACCAAAGTGTCCTTGACGCCATACAGGCCTTCTACGTAAGTCCGAAGGACATCGTCGGGCGTGTAGAAATCGCCGCGCAAGGCTTGGTAGTGCTCAAGACCCTTTGCCACGTCGTTAACCGATACAAAAAGCTGTGCGCAATAACGGCTGTTGCCGCCTTCGTGGCCCTCCGATGCTTTGTCGATAATGAGCACCTGCGCACCCGACTCTGCGGCGGAGATAGCGGCGGATGCGCCAGCCGCGCCGAAGCCGACGACTACAACATCAAACTCTCCATCCCATTTGATTTCTTCCAGACTGGCTCCCGAACTCGCGGAAGGAGCCTCGTTGGTTCCCCGCGGGTTGCAGGCACTTAACCCGGCAGCGCCGATGGCCCCCAGACCGGCCAACATGCCTACCTTAATGAAGTCCCTGCGTGATGTTTGCAACTTACCCATGTTCTTCCTCCTACGTGCTTTTTCCGAGGCAATTCCTTGCCCTTTCTTGAAGAAGCCCCGATTCATTTATTGCGCGCAAGGCAGGTCAGAGCACTTTTGTCCCACACTGGAGGCAATCGGTGGTGATATAGAGGTCGCGCCGGCTGTCTCCATCTTGGGCAGAAGCTCATTGGTCTGCAATCCGTCGTGCAAGCAATCAATCAGCGCGTTCTGGCCCAGAATACACTCCCAAACAATGTGTGAGTCAAGGGCTATGAGGTTGTTTTGCTGCTATTTTTTATGGCCGAAAGATGGGGTGTGATGAATTGTTTGAGGCTTCCCATGGAGTGGCAACAATGAGGTCGACGGGATAGAGCGCAGGGGCGACGTCGGTCTCATGGGCGGTAGCAGATTCAGGCGCGGCGGTGTCGGCGGGACTGACGGCCCCGGCGGAACCGGCAGAACTGGCGGGCGCGGAGGGACTGGCAGAACCGGCAAGCAGAGAGGTCACTTCGTCGGCGAGAGGGCGCGGAGCGCTGATGCCGACGAGAGGAAGGCCGGCGGCGTCGGCTATGGCACGCGTTGTCTCGACGGCGGCAACGATGTCGCCGGCCGTGGTGTATTCCTTAAGATGCGTGTTGCCGAAGATTCCCGTCGCGCGAACACCGGAGGCGCGTTCGATGCCGCGAAGCACCTCAAGATTGTCGGCAACGGAACGTGCCTCGGGGCGGTGCAGATTCACGACAAACAGCATTTGATAGGGCCGGGCGTTAATCGTCGCCGAGAAGCGTCCAAGCGCACGAGCGCCGTCTGGGTCTCCCCCCACATCAACGAAGACGGCATGCCCTTCTTTGGCGCTCCTGATAATCCCCTCGATACCCGGCGAAAGCGAGGGTGTGTCGAGGTTGGAAGCCGCATGCACGGGGCCAAGTACCTCAACGCCCGCGGCATCGAGAAAGGCTTGGTTGTCCGTCGAGCGGAAATACGGGTTTACGATGTCGAGGTCGAGAAGCGTTACGCGCGAGGCCACAGCCCGCGCATCGCGCGCGAGATTGAGCGCGAGATTGGTCTTGCCTACGCCGTAGTGCCCGGTGAGTACCGTGAGCCACAGGGTGGAGCGTAGCTCAAAGCCACTCATAAAACCGCCAAATACCGGGTGAGTTCCCAGTCGGTAACATGGGCGCTAAACTCGGCCCATTCGGCCCGTTTGTTACGAACAAAGTAGGCGTGAATATGCTCGCCGAGAATCTCATGCATGAGTTCAGAGCGCTCAAAGGCGTCGATGGCGGCGCCGAGATTGCCGGGCAGGGTCGCAATTTTTGCCTGACACAACTGCTCGGGACTCAGCGCAAAGGCGTTGTCCGTAAATTCCGGCGACAGTTCCAAACCCTCCTCAATGCCCTTGAGGCCCGCGCCGAGCATGACGGCAAAGGCGAGATAGGGATTGGCCGACGGGTCGGGGCTGCGCAGTTCGATACGGGTTGCCTGCTCCTTGCCGGGCTTGTACAGGGGCACACGCACGAGCGCGGAACGATTGCGGCGCGCCCACGTCACGTAAACCGGCGCCTCATAACCGGGCACCAAGCGCTTATAGGAATTCACAAACTGGTTGGTGATGGCCGTAAACTCCGGCGCGTATTTGAGGATGCCGGCGATATAGTTTTTCGCGAGCGCAGAAAGGCTGTAACCTTGGGGGTCATCGGCGTCAAAAAAGGCGTTGCTCCCCTCGTCGGTAAACAGCGACTGATGCACATGCATACCGTTGCCGTTCTGCTCGCTGATGGGCTTGGGCATAAAGGTCGCATAAGCCCCGTGCTGCATCGCGACTTCCTTCACCACAAGGCGATAGGTCATCACCGCGTCGGCCATCGAGAGCGCATCGGCATAGCGCAAATCGATTTCGTGCTGGGACGGAGCAACCTCGTGGTGCGAATACTCCACCGGTATGCCCATGTTCTCAAGCGCGAGAACCGTGTCGCGTCGAATGTCACTGGCGAGGTCGAGCGGCGTGAGGTCGAAATAACCCCCGTTGTCGAGCGGGATGGTCGTTTCTTGGTCGGCGAAGTAGAAAAACTCCAGTTCGGGGCCAACGTTCATCGTGAAACCCATGTCCGCGGCCTTCTTCAGCATGCGTTTGAGCGCATAGCGCGGGTCGCCCTCAAAGGGTTGGCCCTCCGGCGTGCGCACGTCGCAGAACATGCGAGCAACACCGTTTTCCATCGGCCGCCACGGAAGCGCTTGGAAGGTGGAAGCATCCGGGAAGGCGAGCATGTCAGATTCTTGGATGCGGGAGAAGCCCTCTATTGATGAGCCGTCGAAGCCCATCCCTTCCTCAAAGGCATTCTCTATCTCGGACGGAGTAACCGCAAAGGACTTGAGCGAACCCAACACGTCCGTAAACCAAAACCGTATGAAATGGATGTCGTTATTACGAATGGATTTGAGAACATAGTCCTTCTCGGGCGTAAGCTCCATCGAATCCTCCTGTACCTCAACGCCGGCACCGCCAAAGGCGCCGCGCCGGCGAAAGCCAGCCATGATAAAACCTCCGACCAATCAACGAGGTCGGCGGTTATCGCACTATAGCACGTTCGGCGCTTCAGGATGTTTCAGATATGTTACGCGCACGGCCACGCACGACCACGCAAAGCCGCACCGGGGGCCCACACCCCAACCGGCCCCGCACCCGGCAGCACCGAAACCCCGCGCACGGTCCCACACCCCACCGCACCGGCCCCCTTAGGTCTGGCGCGCACGAAGATGGAAGCTGATTTTCCGAATTGCCTCGTCGAAATCGAGGGGCTTCCCAAGATGGTCGTTCATGCCGGCGGCAAGGCTGTTATCCACATCCTCTTTGAAGACGTTGGCCGTCAGCGCAATGATGGGCACCCTCCTTGCACGGAAGTCCTTTAGGGCACGAATCCTGCGGGTTGCCTCCAGCCCGTCCATTTCCGGCATCTGCATGTCCATGAGTATCAAATCGTACTGGCTGGGGTCATCCTCATACATATCGAGGGCCTCGCGGCCGTTTTTCGCCCATGCAATCTCAAAGCCCAGCGGCTCAAACAGGGCACAGACGATTTCTTGGTTGATGTCGAGATCCTCGGCGAGCAGGATGCGAATGCCCGTAAAGTCCATGCTGGTCTCTGAAGAAGTGGGCGGCTCCTCAACAACGGCGCTGCCATATAGTTCGTTAAGCAAATTGATGTAGTCGCTGCGGAACAGGGGCTTGGTGAGGTAGTGGTCGATGCTCTCCTCCCCCACCTTACCTGCCGCCTCGGCAATCTCAAAGGGATAGGCACTCATCACCACATGAGCGACCGCGCCCGTTTTCTTAATGTGGTGCGCCAACTCAACGCTGCCTTCGTTGTCGCTTCGCCAGTCGAGGAAGCAGATGTCGTAGCGCTTCTCCGCAAGCATCTCTTGGGCCTGCGCCCCGCCCTGCGCATAGTCGCAGGAGATGCCGATGCGCCTGCTGACCGCCCTGCAGGCATCGAAGGAACTGTCCTCGGAGCCAACGATGAGACAGCGGATTTCCCGCAGGTTAACCTCGGGACTAAGCAGCGTATTCGGCGCCTCCTCGGTAGGTTGCGCCCTCACCGTAAAGGAGAAGGTCGAGCCTTCCCCCGGCACGGAGGTCACGCTGAGGTCGCCGCCCATCATATTGACAAACTTCTCGGAGATGCTCAGGCCAAGCCCCGTACCACCGAATTTGCGAGAGGTGTTTGTCTCCACCTGCTCAAAGGAATTGAAGATGCGGTTGAGGTTTTCCTTCGGGATGCCGATGCCGGTATCACTTACCGAGAACTGCACGGTGCAGAGTTCGTTTTTCTGCTCCAACATCTTGACGCTTACCGTAATGGAGCCCCCCTCAGGCGTAAACTTCACCGCGTTGGAGAGCAGGTTGTTCATGACCTGCGTCAAGCGTAAATCGTCGGTGACAAGCCCAACGGGCACCCTCTCGTCGATGTCGACGATGAACTGCTGGTGCTTTTCGCTCGTCTTAAAACTGATGACCCGCGCCACACGGCGCAGCACATCCTCCACATTGAAGGCGTGCTTGTTGAGCGTCAGCTTGTTCGCCTCGATTTTGGACATGTCGAGGATGTCGTTGATGATGCCGAGGAGGTGTTCAGCGGCCTCCCCAATCTGGTCGAAGGCGTAGTCCTTGCGCCCGATGTCGGTTGCCGCCCTGCCGATTGCCTCCATGCTGATGACGGCGTTAAGCGGCGTGCGTATCTCGTGGCTCATATTCGCAAGGAACTCGCTTTTTGCGCGGGCACCGAGAAGGGCCTCTCGCTGCATCGCGTAAAACTCGCTGTTATCGACCAAATAGGCGACGATGGCAAAACTCTCCCCGTAGGGGATGCGCTTCATCACCACCGAAACGTTATGTTCGCTGCCACGGAGCATGAGCGCGGTCTCAAAACTCACCTGCCCCTCGCGCTTGGTCCTCTCCAGCCAAATCGTGAGGGTAGCGGACGGACGACCATTCGGTTGCACCAGAGGTGTCGCCTCGGCGATTATCTCGGGCAGATGCTGCTTAAGTTCGCTTTCGGTGGCAACTCCCTCGGCAAACTTGAGGGCCGCAGGGTTGAGGCCGATAAGACGAAACTGGTCGTCGAACAGCACATTGATGTGCGGGCTCTCGTCGAAAAGCGCGAGGGAAACAAGGCGCTCACGCTCGATTTCGGCCTTCGCTTCCTCCACCTTCGACTTCTCCTGCGCGTACATGGAGCGCTGGAACAAAATCGTCGTGCCAACAAAAAGGATGGACACGGCAAAACTCTGAATGTTGTCGAGCGCCTGAAAGAGCGGATTGCCATAGTAGACCGGCAGCACCCATATCGGCTGGTAAACAGCAAAAAGATAGCAGCCCACCATCAAAAGAACATGAACTGTCACCATGATGACGCGCGGCTTGCCCTTAGAAAGCAGCAAAATGCAGGTGGAGCTCATAACAACAAAGGCCGCCAGCCCGCTATCGGCGCCGCCGACAAGAAAGAAAGACATGGGGAGAAGGATGTCGCAAATCACGATGAGCAACACCCACAACACCACGTTGTACAGTTGGAAGCGGTTCGTCAGATAGATGAAAAACAGGCCGATGAAGCAGAAGGTAAGCATGAGGGCATTAAGCTCAGGCGGCGCGCCCATGAACACCCGCGCGATGGCCGCAAGTATGAGCGAGCCGGTTCCCACAAGGCAGACCATGTTCACCATGCGCTCGTCGAACGACAATTCGTCAGAGAAAATCATTCTCCGTATATGTGCTTGTATCCTTTTGAGTGGCCTCATCTGTTCCTACGTCCAGCCGTCGATTGTCGGGATAGCACCCCCGCACCGCAGATATCAGCGCGCACCCGTCATGCCAACGCCTTGGAATCTACGCGTTCCATCCTACCAGAAACGCGCCCATAACGCATCAAGAAGCCTTTGTCAAAGCTTTTGCGCCACCACATCCATCAAAAGGCGCGCAAGCGTCCGCTTGTGGAGTATCTCCGTAGTCTCAACGCCATTCACCGTAACGAGGTGCCACTGATTGTGGACTCCCGCAAAGCCAAGCGCGGGGTCCGAGACATCGTTCGCAACGATGATGTCAGCGTTTTTAGTCACAAGTTTGCGCTGCGCTGCGGCGATGATATCTTGCGTTTCGGCCGCAAAACCAACTATGAGGGTCGAACCTTTATCCGCCGCGAGTGTCGCCAAAATATCAGGATTAGGGATAAGGTCGAGTGTCCACGAGCCGTCCCTCTCCCCCTTCTTCAACTTATGCGCGCGGCTCTCGCCCGGTCTGAAATCCGCGACCGCGGCCGTAAAGATGGCAGCGTCGAAGGGCTGCGCGTCGAAGGCCGTCTTGGTGGCCTCAAACATTTCGAGGGCGCTCGTTGTGCGGATGGTCGTGCAGCCGAAGGGGCTGGGCAACACGGTTGGGCCGCTGACCAGCACAACCTCCGCCCCGCGCCGAGCCGCCTCCTCGGCGATGGCATAGCCGGTCGCGCCGCTTGAGGGGTTGGAGAGGAAGCGCACCGGGTCGAAATATTCCCGCGTTGGGCCTGCCGTTACGAGTATGCGGCGCCCCGCGAAATCGCGCGCGCGCCGAAGTTCGTCTATGGCTGCCGCCGCGATTTCCTCGACGGGGGCAAGGCGGCCCTCACCGACCTCGCCACAGGCAAGGTAGCCGTCCTGCGGCTCGATGATTGTCGCGCCGCGGGCACGCAGGCAGTCGAGCGAGGCACGCGTGGCTTCGTCGCGCCACATGTGGACGTTCATGGCGGGCGCAATGAGCAAGGGGGCTTCGGTGGCGAGTGCGGCGGTGGTGAGCAGGTTATCGGCAACGCCGTTTGCTAGCTTGCTAATGGTGTTTGCCGTGGCAGGCGCGATGAGAAAGACGTCGGCCTCCTGCGCCAGTGAAATATGGTGGATGGGGGCGTTTGCGTCGTCGATGGGTTCGAGCGCTACCTCCTCGTGCGTGAGCGCCCTGAAGGTCGTTGGCGTGACGAACTGCGCGCCGGAAGGTGTCATGACGACCTTTACGCGCAGGCCCGCCTTTTGCAGCAGGCGCACGATTTCGCAGGCTTTGTAGGCGGCGATGCAGCCGGTTACTCCGAGCAGCAGCGTTGGCTCAGATGCCTGCGGTTGCGGTTGCGCGGGGGTCTGCGCGGAAGATTCCGCGGGGGTCTGCGCCTGTGTTTGTGCTACATCCGTCACGTCCTCATTCCCTTCTCATCCCCCATTCTCATATCCCTGTCTGCTGCTACCGCCTGCTCGGCGCGGCCGCGGCGACCGGTGCGACCGCTGCGCTTGGTGCCCCGTCGCCTCATCGCGGCGCTTCTATCGGGTATAGGACAGTCGGGCGATGGGTGATTCCCAAACGGCAACTTCCACAAGGCTGATGCCCTCGGGCAGCAAGATTTCCATCTGCTCATAGATGACGCGCGCAAGGTTTTCCGCCGTCGCGTTCATCGCGTCGAAGGGCGGCACGCCGTTGAGATAGCTGTGGTCATAGCGCTCAAGGATGCTCCTGAGATTGTCTTTGAGATCCTTGAAATCATAGACTATACCCACCTCGTCAAGTTCGCTACCCTTGACGCTTACCTCCACATCCCATGTGTGCCCGTGGAGATTCCTGCACTGGCCCGGATAGCCGATGAGCGCGTGCGCCGCGTCGAAGTGCTCTTTTATCGTGAGGGTATAGGTGCCGACGGCTGGGCTGTCTGTCATGGTTGTTCCTTTCCGGTCGTCGTCGCGTGGCGCGAGAGAACTTGGTGTCGAGGGTAGTACAGAAACGCCCCCTGCCTCAGAAGTAAACTCAGAATCAAGGCTCGGAGCGGGGGCATCGGTCGCTTCGGTGTCGAGAACCGGCGCGGAGGCGGAGGCAACAGAGGCGCTTGGCGAAGCGACGGAGAACAAATCGCCCGCGTCATAGGAGACAGCATAATCCCCCACCATGCCGCGGGTATCCATAGCCTCATTCGCAAGTTTATCCGCCGCGCTGTTCTGCTCGCGCGGCACGTGCTTAACCGTGAAGGTGTCGAAGGATTCGAGCAGTTGACAAGCCTCAACAAACAGCGGTTTTATCCCTATATTCTTTACTCGGTATACGCCGAGGAGTTGTTTGACGAGCAGTTCGCTGTCCGCGCGGACCTCGATGCGGCGGATTTTTAGTTGCAGGGCGTTGCGGAGGCCCCAGATAAGGGCGCGGTACTCGGCGACGTTGTTGGTTGCGATGCCGATGTAGGCGCCGCCGCGGCAGATGGTTACGAGTTGCCGACCGTCGTCGATGTCCAGCGTGAAGCCGATGCCGCTTTCGCCGGGGTTGCCGCGGCTCCCGCCGTCGGTGTGGAGCAGGGCTTGGCTAATCGCGGGAGAAGGGCTTGTGTCCTCGGGAGTTGGGGGGAAGGTCACTGAGCCTTCACCACCATGAGGCGATGACAGTAGGGGCATTCGCCTACCTCGCCGCCGGTTCTGAGCCGGGTGAGTTGGCCCTCGGTGAGCTCCACGCGGCAGACGCTGCAATGGGCGCCCTCTACGTGCGCCGCGCCCAAGCCGCCCTTTGCCTCGCGGAGTTTTTCGTAGCGCTCCTGCAACTCTGGCGACAGGTTCTTGATGAGGGTTTCTCGCCGTTGCTGGGTGGCCGAGGCCTCGCGTTTGAGGCCGCCCGCCTGAGCCTGATAGGAGGAAAGTATTTCCTTGTCTTGCTTTGCGAGGCGGGAGAGGGCCGCGTTTACCTGCGCCTCGACTTGGGATATTTTGTCTGAGCGCTCGAGTTGTTTGAGCATATCGAACTCGATTTTCTCCCTGCGTTTGGCGAAACTTTCGATTTCCCGCGTGAAGGCCACGACCTCTTTGTAGTTGCTCGTTTGGTCGATGTGCGCCTGAACCTCCGCGGTTTTATCCTTGAGCATCGTTTCTTCGTCCTGCAGCGCTTTGATAGCTTGCTCGCATTCTTTACGCATGCGCGCGATTTGCTCGGCCTTTGTGTCTACCTCCACACGTTTGGTTCGCAACTCAAGAAGTTTTGCCCGCTGGGGCAGTTCGTCGAGTTGCTTCCTGAGCCTAAGCAGGGCGCGGTCGGCTGTGGTTAGTTCGAGCAGGATTTGTGCGTTGCCCATACCGGTTTCATCTCCTTTTTGCGTTGGCCTTGCGCGCAGGTATCATAGCGCAACCTGCCACCATGTTGCGCTCGGTTCGAGGATTACGATGTCGCTGGGCGAAACACCCGCCGCAATGAGCGCTTTTTGCAACTCAAAACGGTAAGGCAACTCCGAGACATCATGCCCCAGTTCGATGAGCGCGATGCCCTCGTCCGCAAGCCAGACGGCCTCATGATGGCGAAGTTCGCCGGTGACAAAACAGTCGACGCCCGCCCGCACAGCATCGGGAACCACCTCGCTGGCGCCGCCCGAACAGATTGCGACGGTTGAGAGAGGCTTGGCTGGATCGCCCCATACCTTGGCAACACGGCCGAAGGCCTGTTGGTAGAGACGCGCGAGCTCGCCCAGTTTAAGAGAGGTGCTTCCGTCTGCCGGCCGCGCGATTTGACCGAGGGAGCCACCTCCGTTGGCTTTGAGCGGAGAGACAAACGCAAGGCCAACGGGCTCGAGCAGCATCCCGGCTGCCGAGGGGGCACAGTCGAGATTTGTGTGCATGGCGAGCAGCGCTACGTCGCGTCGCGCCGCACGATAGACCACCGCACCGTTGGCGGAAACCGCGGAAGGTGCCTCGAGAAAGCTGTCGGGAGGCACCAAGAAGAAGCCCGGATGGTGCGCTACGAGCAGGTTACAGCCCTGCGCGGCGGCATCCTCAACCATCGGGACGCTCTGGTCGAGCGCGATGGCTATCTTCGTTACGAGAGTTGCCCGGTCGCCTACGAGCAGGCCGAAGCGATCCTCAGAAAGCGCATCTGTTGCCGGATACGCCTCAAAGAGCAGCTTTTCTATGTCGCCCACGCTGAATCGCGCCATGGCCCGGCCTTCCTTTCCACCGCGCCATCACCAATGACGGCGCCTTTGGTATCCGTCGATTATAGCTCTAATTGTCGCCTTCCGGGCCATCAGTGCTGCCTTCTCGGTGCTTCCTCACTACCGGAGGGTAAAAATCGTATGACAGCATGGGTACGGCCTTGTTTTTCGCGTATACTGGAAAATCGGATAAACGGGAACACGAGAAAGGCTCCTGTGCGACAGACGGTAACAGAACGGGTGTTCACCATCCCCAATTTTCTCTCGCTCATCCGGCTCTTTTTGCTGCCGGTGTTCTTCGTGCTGCTCGTGCAGTATGAGAACAACGTCATGGCCTTCATCGTGTTGCTCGTCGCCTCACTTACCGACCTCATCGACGGCTCTGTTGCCCGCGCCACCCACACCGTATCGAAACTCGGGCAGATGCTCGACCCCTTTGTTGACCGCATATTCATCATCGTCAGCGTTATCGCGGTCTTTGTCGCGGGGCGGGTTCCCCTCTGGATACTGCTCCTGCTCCTTGGGCGCGATGCCTGTATGTTCGTACTCACCATCTATCAGAAGCGCCGCTATGGCCGTGATTTTGAAGTCATCTTCATCGGAAAACTCACCACCGCCCTCATCATGGCGGGTTTTTGCTCACTCGTACTCTGGTGGCCCCTTGTGCCGGGAGCGAACATTGCGGACCTCTCCTTTCTTCCGGGATGGGGCAGCGCCGCAACGCCGCTGGGTACGTGGCTGCTCTACCTCGGCTGCCTAACCTCTCTGATAGCGGGAGGCATCTACCTCTACCGGGGCACCCGTCCTCATCCCTCAGATAAAAACGCCTCGACGCACGAATCGCGTCGGGATACTCCTGCCCGCCTTTCGCAAGACGCGAAAAAGACACAGCCTGCGGGTGGTGAAAGCAAGGGAAGTGATAAGGGGGAGAATGTACAGCCATGACTTCGCCGAACGCTCGACCGCGACGTAGTTCCTCAGCGCGAAACTCCTCGCGCGCTACGCCGGCGAGAACGTCGCGCGCTGCCTCCAGCCAACGCGACACAGCCTCATCGAGGCGCGCTTCGAGCCAAACGCGACGCGCTTCCTCGTCGGCCTCGTCAACCTCGTCGCGACGCGGCTCAACTTCATCGCGGCGTTCTTCGAGTTCATCGCGCCGTACCTCCTCAACACCGTCGCGGCGCGTGGCGAACACGAGACAATCTCCTTCCCCCGTTAAACGCATCGTCCTCATCTCCGGCATCGCCTTGGTCGCGCTGGTGCTGTTCGGCTTTTTATTCGATGTGGTAGGCAATCTTGGCAGGATACACGGGGGCGTCACGGTGCAGGGCATCGATATTGGCGGCAAGACGCGCGAGGAAGCCGCTGCCATCTTGGAGGAACAGTTAGGCGCGTCCATCGCCTCAGCGCCCGTTGACCTCTTTGCTGACGAGTATCTCAAAAGCGCGGGAGCGGATGACCTCATCCTCGAACTCACGGGCGCAAGCACCTCCTACAACATGAGTGAGGGAATCGAGGGGAGCCGTTCGTGGCGGATAAGCACCATGACCGTCGGCGCCGCGATAGACGGAGCCTCTCTTGCGGAGAGCGCCTATGCCATCGGCAGGGGCACAGACTTTCTTTCCAACCGGCTGAAGGCGAACTTCTTCGGCATCGATTTGGGGGCCTCCCTCAACTATGAGGCCTCGCAGATTGCGACCCTCGAATCGCTTATCGGTAGCGCCATCGGCTCAAAGGAGCAAAACGCGGACATCAGCTACTCCGAGGGAAACTTCATCGTCGTACCGAGCCAAGAGGGCTACGGTGTTGCCCATGATGCTCTTGTGGCCGCCCTCGACCGCGCCTTTCTCAGTGACGAGCGCTCCTTTGTCGTCCCGATGAGCACGGTACCGGCCCTCATCAGCGACCAAGAGGCTGGCGTAGTCGCCGCCTTTGCCCAAGCGGCAGTACAACAACCCGTCGCACTCGTCTACGAAGGCGAGGATTCATGGAGCCTCGACACCTCGACCCTTGCCTCGTGGATAACTACCTCTATTGAGGGCAAGGGAGACACGACGCGACTCGTCGCCCACATTGCCAAAGACAGGCTTGAGGCGGACATCCACGCCATCATCGGAGACTGGGATCCCGGAATACGACCCCAAAACGCCCGCTTCGAGGTTGTCGATGACGCGATTACCATCATCCCGAGCGTCGATGGCACCGGCATCGACTACGCGCAGGTAGCCACAAACCTCAACCTCATACTGTTCCCCAAGGGCGAACCGACGCGGGACAGGCGAATCGCGCTCAGCGTTACGACGCTTGCGCCCGCGCTTTCCACCGCGGATGCCGAGGCCATGCACATCGGTGACAAGATAGCGAGATACACCACCGAATACACCACCGCCTCAGGCGCGAAGGTCACGAACATCCACCTCGCCGCCGACCTTCTCAACAAATCGCTCATCGAGCCGGGCGGGCTGTGGTCGTTTAACGACACCGCTGGAGAATGCAACGCCGAGCGCGGCTTTCAGAAGGCGCCCGCCATCGTAGAGGGCGAGTATATCGACGAGATAGGCGGCGGTATATGTCAGGTCGCGACGACAGTGTTCAACGCGGTGTTCGACTCTGGCCTGCCCATCATGGAACGGGTGAACCACGGGCTTTATATCGCTGCCTACCCCGCTGGCCGCGACGCCGCGGTTTCGTGGAGTTGGCCCGACTTCAAATTCGAGAATGACACCGGAAACTGGATGCTTCTCACCATGTCCTATACCGACAGCACCGTGACCTGTACCCTGTGGGGCACCGACCCCGGCTACCGGGTGGATAGCTCGGATACCGGCTTTACCGATTTTGTAGAGTACGAGACTAAGAGAATAGATAATCCCGAACTCGACAAGGGCGAGGAGCACATTAAGCAAAATGGTGTGCGTGGTCGCACTATTATTGTCACCAGATACGTTTACAATAGAGCAGGTGAACTCATCCGCAAGGCTGATTTTAAATCGGTCTATGCTCCCGAGAAGGAAATCATCGAGGTTGGCACCAAAGAGCCTGCCAAAACTGAGGGGGAGACAGAGAAGAAGCCTGCGGGTGATAGCGGCTGACCACGGAGGTCAGCAAAGGACGGGGCGTATGGCCGCATGACTGCGGCGATACGAATAGTGAAGGGAAGGTACCAGTGGCAAACTCGACCGGTAAGGTGGTGGGGCCGGAGAAGTATTTCCAGCCCGAAATCGAGAAGATGAAACGCGCGGAACTTGAGGCGCTTCAAGTAGAGCGACTGAAAGCGACTGTCGCGCATTGTTATGACAAGGTTCCGTTTTACCGGGACGCCTTTGACACGGCAGGGCTTGTTCCCTCTGACGTTCAAACACTCGATGACCTGCGCCGGCTTCCGTTTACCACCAAACAGGATTTGCGGGACGCCTATCCCTTCGACCTGTTTGCCATTCCTGTTGATGACGCGCGTGTACAGCGCTTGCACGCCTCATCGGGTACAACCGGCAACGCAACCGTCGTCGGTTACACACAAAAGGACATCGACGTATGGGGAGACACCTTCGCCCGTGCAATAGCACTGGTGGGTGGCGATGAGCACTCCATCCTACAGGTTGCCTACGGCTATGGGCTGTTCACGGGAGGGCTCGGCGCACATGAGGGCGGCATCCGCATGCACTCGACCATCCTGCCGATGAGCAGCGGAAACACGCGGCGCCAAGTGCAGATGATGCGCGATTTCGGTGTGGACATCCTCGCCTGCACACCATCGTACGCCCTGTTGATTGCCGACACCGCCATCGAAATGGGCTTCGACCCCGCCAACGACTTTAAGATTTCCGGCGCCATCTGTGGCGCGGAGCCTTGTTCTGAGGGCATGCGCCGCGACATTGAGCGCAAACTTGGGGTAAAGATGATTGACATCTACGGGCTTTCTGAGGTCATGGGTCCCGGTGTCTCCTGCGAATGTCGCCACCAAAACGGGCTGCACGTGGCCGAGGACCATTTCATCATCGAGATACTCGACCCCGAAACGCTCGAACCCGTGCCCGACGGTGAGTACGGCGAGGTCGTCTTTACTTCGCTCTCAAAGGAATGCTCGCCGCTCATCCGCTATCGAACACGAGATATTTCGCGCATCCTGCCGGGAGACTGCGCCTGCGGCCGCACCTTGCGCCGCATGGACCGCATCCAAGGCCGCACCGACGACATGCTCATCATCCGCGGCGTGAACGTATTCCCGAGCCAGTTCCAAGAGGTACTCGCTGGCTTTGAGGAAGTCACGTCGTACTATCAGATTATCCTCTCAAGCAAAGGCCCGCTCGACCACGTGACATTGAAGGTCGAAACCGTGCCGGAATTCGACTTCGACGAAATCCGCAAAATCGAACAGCTGCAGCAGCGCATCAACACAGAACTCAAGAGCAACCTGCAGGTAAGCGTTGAGGTAAAGGTCGTTGAGCCGAAATCTATCGAAAGAAGCGAAGGCAAGGCGCGTCGGGTCATCGACGAGCGGACAAAGGCATAAAACGCGCAAACGCGATACGGCGTATGAGCGCG